>JAUVIQ010000270.1 GCA_030592655.1 Planctomycetales bacterium
AAATAAAACAGACAAAAAATAGTATGGTGTCCCCGAATTAAAATCTTTTTCATCCCAATTGGTTTTGGTCGGTAAAGGTATCTTAGACTGCTATTGGTGGGTCGGTTCGTGTGAGCCGACATTGTGTAGAGCAAGGGTCCGGCTCCGGGTGCTGTTTTTTCGATTGGCCCGAGGAGGCTGACATGAGTAATTCGTTTGGGGACAATTCCGGTTTGGTTCTGGTCGTGGACTGCGACCCCGGCAGGTCGTCCCGGCTGTGCGAACAACTGGCATTATCCGGTTGGCGTAGCATCAGCGTTACGACGTCGGGCGAAGCGCCGGACGTGATTCGCAGCAGAGAGGTGGACGTTGTAATCCTGCGTGTCGATCCGCGCGAGACAGAAGCGTCGAGCCTGCGCGTCGAGGCCGATGTGCCCTATCTGCCTGTAATCGTCCTCGCCGGCGAACCGGACGAGCAATTCCGTTGCTGCTATCTCAACGCCGGGGCCGACGATGTTCTCGGCGATGACATCTCCCCGGCTGAACTGTGTGCGCGCCTTCGCGCACTTGTGCGTGGTAAGGCTCGCAATGACGATCTCCGCGCGGCGACCAAAGCGTTGTCGTCCTCGCTGCACCGCGAGCGTGCGCTGCTGAAGCAACTGCGGCGCGACAACGCGCACCTGCTGACTATGAGCAACACCGATCCGTTGACGCACCTCCAGAACGTCCGCTATTTCGATTATTTCCTCGAAAACGAGTTCAGGGTTACCCGTCGGTACAATCATAAACTGTCGCTGCTGGCGTTTGACCTGGACCATTTCAAGGTCATCAACGATATGTACGGACATCCCAGCGGCGATTACGTCCTGAAGGAATTCGCCGTAATCCTCGAACGCGCCGTTCGTGATTCGGACGTCGTCGCACGCACCGGCGGGGAAGAGTTCAGCATCATCCTGCCGAATGCAGGGGCCGACCAGGCACGCCGGTTCGCACAGAGGATTCGCCAAACCGTCAGCGAACGGAAATTTATCGTCTTCGGAGAAACAATACACGTTACCACATCGGTCGGTTCAGCCAGTTACCCCGAAAACGCCGAGATTACCAACCCGCACATGCTGGTGTATCTCGCCGACCAGACGCTTTTGCGAGCCAAGCAACTGGGACGCGACCGCTTCATGGCGCTGGACGAGATGGACTGGCCAACCCGACAGCAACTACGCCGACAATTTGAAACATCCCGCCCCAAAACCGAATTCAACCCTGTCCTCGCCGCCGACGTACGACGGTAAGAGCGAGGCTTTTAGCAAGACAATGAACCAGTTGCGGTCAGCGACTTTGTCTGGGCTTGGCAAGGATTTCGCGGATTTCCAGGTCGAAGAAGTTCGTCATGTGAGCGGCCTTCAGGACGATCGCCGCATCGGCTCCGCTCCCGCTGCCCCCGACGGCGATAATCTCGGTGTCGGTGGGAACCAGACCGGCGTCGGCCGCCATTACCGCTACCTCGACGGCTACCTTGATGCCGTCCCCGACGAACCGCCTGAGCGTGTGGGCGATGATCTCGACATGACTGACGCCGCCGAACTTGTCTGTGATAGACCTCGCCAGACCGCTGAGGGCGTGGGCGCAGATGAGGACCTTGACGCCTTTTTCCTCCAACTGCTTTTTCGCCTCCGGCTTGATTGAGGTGGCGTCCCCGCCTTTGTAACCGGCGTGTTCAGGTACGGCCACCAGTGTTACGGACTTCGGCAGGGCTTCGGACAGCGCCAGGGCTGTCGCCCCGCTGTCGGAAGCCGCCACAACATGCTCGATGCCCAGTTCGGCACAACGTTTTTTCACAACCTGGATAACCGCAACAGTGTTATCAGACCCGCATCGGTCGAAATAGATGATGTTTCCCATAAATTTTCGCTTTCCTTTTTCCGGGGAGTTTTTTTATCGAAACGTAACGGCGGCATAGCCAACTGTGGTTCGGTAGGCTCTGTCCGTACCGGACGACAGAACCATGCAACTCATGGTTGTCTCGGTCGCGGTCTTGTCCCTGTCGTAGATAACGACTTCCAGGCTAATTGGAGGCTTCCCGCCAACCGTCGGTTTGAAATCCTTGCCAATAGCCGAGAATGGAATCGCCAACTCGACTGTGTATCCGCCCTTGTGCCGCCGAGATACCATACGGCATCCCTGGATTGTGCCTTCTTGCAAGCCAATAGTGACATCAGGAGCCCAAATCCTCACCATCTTGCAGGGGGCGGTGAAGCGGGCGCCCCGCTGATTCGGCGGGCGCGGGTCCCAGAAAATCATCACGCCGTCCCGCTCCCATTGGCTACCGCCTTCGCTTCCGACTACCACGTTGTCGGTTACATCGACGGCCAGATATAGATTCTTGTCGTCGTAGCCTATCCGCGTGGTCATGGAGCAGTCTTCCGGTCCTGACCAGGCATCGGGTTTGTACTTGACCCGCTCGCGAGTATTGGTGAGGTGGGCCGGCACATCGGACCAATCATCCAGTTTACCGTCGATCGTGATGCCTTTCACTCGCCGGGCCGTCAGGGACGCGACGATCCGGAGAGGCAGTTTGCGAGGGATGTGCTTCGTTCTACCTTCGGCGGTAATCTCGTAACGAATGTTGAGAACAGGCGGGGGCGTTCCCTGCCTGCTCGGTCCGATGCGATAAGTCCGCTCGACGGTTTTACCGGCGGGGATCGTCAGTGTTTCGTCCTTTGGTTTACCGTCGGCGAACCAGTCATCTCCGCCCGTCCAGGTCAGCGTGCAAGCGACCTCGGTGTCGGTCGTGTTGGGCATTTTCAGCAACACCTTTCCACCGGTTTTGGTTGTCGAACCAAGCACCGCAGCGTCGTCATGCGTCTGCGAACAATGAGAAGCGCCGCAACGCTCGGTTCGACAACCCAAGCCGCCGGTAAGGTAACCTTAAAAATACCCAACTCCACCGACACCGAGGCCGCTTGCAGGCTGACCTGGACGGGCGGGGATGAATGGTTCGCCGCCGG
>JAUVIQ010000176.1 GCA_030592655.1 Planctomycetales bacterium
CACATACCACAATCTTCCGTATATTCAGTTTACCCATAGGGACACTTCGTGATGCCTAATACCAAGTCCCAAGACCCTAGTCCCTGTTTTTCCTGTATTACCATCCGGCCAGGTAAAGTCCTCTAATCATCTCCGCCATCCGGTCGGCAGGCGAGGATACCCGTTCCAGCGATTCGTCAAGTCCGGAGTAATACTGGTTTCGCAGCACCGGCCAGCAGGAGGCTTCGCCTCTTCTCCATGTAACGCCTTCGCGTCCGTGGCGGTGGTGAATGTCGTACATATCTCTCATTACATTCTGCCAGAGCGCCTTGCGAGGATTGAAATCGGCTGACAGGTGCGCCCGTTGGCCCGGAGGGTATTGTTCGGTTACAAGTTCCTCGGCAAGTACCTCCGTGCGAGGGCTCATATTACCCGCTTTGGTAACCAGGTCATTGACTGTCTCATCGACGGGGTCATCTGACGACAGCGTTACGCTCGATGCCCGGTTATTGAAGGCGACATTGTTAAGATCGCCTTCGCTGGGCCAAGCGCCGGTATCGACCCGCTGCCAGGCGCTGTATCGGTTGGCGACCAATACCTGGTGTTTATGCATCATCACCCAGCCGAAGAAAAATGTCAGACCCAACACGATCGCCAGAAACGGTACAGCGACGACGAACTCCACCATTGCCGTACCGCGCTGCGCCCGCGACAGTCGAATTGTTCCTCTCGATAACATATTCATCACCTTTCAATTGCCAATTGTTAATGGTGCAGCATTTCTCCGACCAATTGCTCGTCGAATCGGTCAAGATATTCGGCGAAATCGCTCACTGTCTGCGGATCGACCAGACCGTCGGTTTCCGAGGCGTCCATAGCGTCGTTAGCCATCCGTTCAGTCCAGTCGCCCCACTGCGTAACGGGTACAAGTTTGACCTTCCAGTCCTGCGTCCAAAGCCCCCAACTGGTGGTGTTGAATATCTCCGCCTGGCTGACGGCTACGACCTGCCCGAAGGGGTTTCCCTGTCCGAAGCGTCTCGCCCAGACCATCGGTTCGCTGCTTCGTCCCGCTACACCGAGATACGTAAAAACGTTCCTGCGAACGCCCAGATCGTGGCTAGGCTGACCGATATCGTAATCGCCGACAGCGGTATCCATTAGGATCGGCGCAGGCAGATCGCTTTCATCGTTACATGTTTGACAGTAGTTGGACGGATTGGATATTTCCACATCTCCGCCTGCGTCTATTCCGCCGAAGACGTACTGCGCCACCATATAAACCTTCTGATAGACGACATTTCCGTTCGAATCGTACTTCTTACGGATATCGATGTCCCAGTCTTCGGTGGTTTCATATTCGTACTTATCTTCCCAGATATAGTTGGCAATCTTTGGTATGCCCCACCCGGCTGGGTCTTCCCAACCGTTGACCCAGATTGCTATCGGGCGATTACCGTTGGTGCGGTAACTTCCCGGCGAAAGCCACCCAGCCGAACCTTTGGGGTATTTACTTCGAATCTCCACCAGGTAAAACATCGTCCGCGTAACGCTGTTGGTGGAGTCTGACGCGATGGTTTTAGCCTGAGGATAATCGGTCCACCATCGGGGATAGTGGATTTTCTTAAGCGTCTTGCTACCCCACATGTACCCCAGTTTGATGTCGGCAATTCGCTTGTAATTGTCATAGAAGTACGTATCGGGCAAATCTCTCGAAGAGTAACTGCGAACCCGTCTCATCATCCATTCGTAAGGCCCATAGACCGAATACCCTGTAAGGATTGTTCCGATCCGGTTTTGCGAGTAGTGTCCGTCGGAGTCTGTGGTATATCCGCGAGCGCCGCTGCCGTGTCGGCGTCCGCCGATATTGACATTCCCGCCGCCTCCCTGGATTGGACCGTGCCCGGGCGTTCCCTCGATCCATTGGCCCTGTTCATAGACGCCGCTGGAGTGATACTTGCGCCACTTGAACAGGCGGTCGTACGGGCCTAGGCGGTGGGGATATTCCCGATCGGGAATTACGCCCTTTTTGACGGGCTTTTCGAAATCGCCGAAGTCCGTTCTCATTGCCGGAAGTTCCGGAAGGACGGGTGTAATAAAAGCCGTCTCGGCGTAATCGCTTTTGCCGTATCGTGCGGCATTGACCTGGCTGAGCAGAGGCGCGGAAAGAACGGTCGCCTGGCTGAATTCATCGAGGCATTCAGCCGCCTGCCATAACTGTCCGTGCGGCGTCGGCTCGGCGTATCCTCGAATCGACCAGTTCGTCAGCGTCGCGACGTCAAAACCGCTGCTGTTGAACAGATTATCCAGCGAGCCGAGAATGTCGGCCTGCCTGGCCATTCGGTCCCGCAGTGATTCAAGCCCTTCCCGCATCCAGTTGTCGGGAATTCCCCGCCCCAGTTGATCGGCAAGTCCTTTCTCCCAGGCCTCGACTTCTTCGTGTGTCATTTTCGTCGCCAGCGGATACGAATCCAGATGCGGAACCAGGGCGAGCATGCGCGTTATGGCGACGTTGTTACCGGCTACGACGTTCATGCTCCTCGCCATCCACGCCGAACCGGAGATAGCCGCTGAATCGGCGGCATTCTGCATTGCCAGGCGACGATTGACCTGGTCGCCTACGTTGACCACGTATAATACCAGCCCCGCCAGAAGCGTAATCCCCAGAAGCAGAACTACGATTATCTGACCCGACCGTCCGGGCGAATTTCGCCGGAGAGACCCCGCGATACGAAATTCTCTGATCCTGTTCATCATGTCCGGCCTCCTTTCAATCAAGAGTCGTCCGGCGACGCGGTTTTGAGTTTTTCCGCCTGTTCGATTAACTTATCGATTTCAGGCGTAGCGAGAACCCGCTTGGCCAGTTTGAAATACGCCACCGCGCTGTTGTAGTCTTCCCGCACCATTGCTTCTTTTCCCCGCGTTACCTGTTGCTCGTAACGGGCGCGTTTGATGATTTGTTCGACCTCCGGCGTGGCGCGAACGTTCTTTGCGCCGTTGGCCCGTTTGAGGGCTTCTTTCAGATCGTGGACTGCCAATGCGCGTTTCGCAGCGGCCAACTCCTCGGCATAGGTGCGGTCCTGTCTGAGCAATTCAAGACGAGCGTCAATCTCCGCCGATGCCGACGATTTGATCTGCTTGGCCTTATTATAAGCGTCCTGTGCCTTTGCCCATTCAGTCTTGGCGCGGTGGGTTTCCGCCTCGGCCAGCGTGATCTGATAACGACAATCCGTCATCTTGCTCTGTAATTCAGCGTCGGAAGATAATTCGCCGGCGGCTTCGTATTTCTCCAATGCCGCCTTGTACTTCTTCTGCCGGAAGAACCTGTTTCCCTGACCAAGCAGAGACCGACGATTCTTCACCTTGCGGATTTTCTTTAACTCGGTCTCGACGTCTGAAGATGCTTTGTATGACTTCGCTTTATTGAGTTCCCGCTCGGCATCCCGCAACTTATTGGCATCCAGGTGTTTCCGACCCAGTTGGAGGTGGTGGTCGTGCTGCAGGTCGCGGGCCTTGGTCAGTAAAGACTTGGCCTCCTCCGGCTTGATTTCAGCGGCTTTTGCATAGGCGGCTGCGGCGACGAGCAGGTTTTTTGCCTCTTCGGCTTTTTTGGCTTCAGTCATTGCGGCTTCGTAGTTTGTTTCGATGGTCAGTACGATTTTTTTCTTCTCGGCGGTTTGCTTCAGTTCCGAGTACATTTCCGGTGTGAGCGTTCCCCTGGCGTTTTCCAGAACAGACAAAGCCTTATCCCACGCCTCGATTGCGCCGTTGACGTCGCCGTCTTTAGCCAGTCCTTCTCCTCTTTTAAAGTGCGACCAATACTCGCTTTGCTTCTCCATTACGCTGATCTTCCGCCTGAGCGTCTGAACCTCGTTAACCTGCTTGTCGGAAATCGCCAATCTGGATGCCTCTTTCAGCGACTTTTTGGCATCTTCCAGTTCACCGTCGGAAATGGCCTTCTCCGCCCGACTTATCGTCATGGCATATTGCTGCCAATTGTCCAGGTTAGCGTCTATCTCCCGTAACTCTCGCTCAATGTTCTGCGCCCACTTATCCAAATCGCCTCGCTTGCGCTGTAACTGCTTCGTCAATTCCCCAGCGGACTGAATTTGTGAGCGGGCGGTATTCCAGTCCCCATCCAGAGCGGCCAGGTGCGCCCGGCAAAAATACTCCTTCACTTTCGCCTGCTCCCTGATTATCTGGCGGGTGTATTGCTTGTTGTCATAGATAGCGCCGAAGGCTTCCGCCGCTACGGTATAACCGCTCTTTTTTTCGGTGGCTTCTTTAGACATCGCCGCATCATCGTACAGTTTTTTGGCTGCGCGGTAATCGGCCGATGCCTGTTTGCGAATCTCCCCCTGCCTCTGCCTGTCCATCCCCCAAAACACGATCAATCCGACGATAACAATCCCTGCCAGCGTTCCGATAATCGCCAGTTTCTTACGGAGCGACATTGGTTCTTTGGGAATCTTGGCTGTAATCGGTCCCGACGTATCGACTGCCGGAGATGTTTCCGTATCTGAAAGAACGACGCTTTCCGTTTCAGTTGTGCGGCGTTTTTTCCCGCGACGCTTACGAGGACGATGTGCTCGCGGAGAGAAATTCGCGCGAATCTCCTTGCCCAACTCCTCGATATTCGCAAAACGCTCATCCGGCTCCTTGGCGAGCATCTTCGCCACTGTTACCGAAAGCGCCTTCGGAACGTCAGGATTAATCTCGACAAGATCCGGAGCTCTCTGGTCCGGTGAGGAATGCCACTTCATCCAGCGTAACGCCTCGCTGTGCGGATCGCGGACGACATCATGGAAAACTTCGTTGAACTTCTCCCGACCCAGCAGCATCTCATAGGCAATCATACCGAGGGAATAAATATCCGACCGCCCATCCACTTCGCCGCCGGTGAATAGTTCGGGGGCCATGTATTTAGTCGTCCCCAGTTTCATCGACACCACCGCCCCAGCCCTTGCAGCCACACCAAAATCGGTAATCGTTACCTTCAGGCCTTCGCCGATGATAATGTTTCCCGGCTTGATATCGCGATGAACGATCCCCGCCTTGTGAATCGCCGTCAAACCGGCTGCTATCCGCCAGACAATCTGCAGGGCGGCTTTGGGGTCGATCGGTTCGGGATGATCGACGAGCGTCGTCTCAATCGTGTGGCCTTCCACGAATTCCATAACGACAAACAGCCCACCGCCCTCTTCCATCAGTTCGTAGAGCGTAACGACCTGTTCGCACCCCAGGCTGGCCAGTTGCTTAGCGACGTCGCGGAACCGCTTTGTGAACTTATCCTCGGCTGCAAGTTGCGGAGCGACCTGCTTTATCGCGACATATCGGTCCAGCAGCGGGTCGTACCCTTTATAGACGATGGACTGTCCACCCGAACCCAGTTGCTCGACTATTTCGTATTTACCGAGTTTGGCCCCCGCCGGAAGAACACCCGAAACACCGGCAACGTTATTGTCTGTGTTTTCCTGACTCATATTTTCGTAAATCCCATACCTTGACACTATCGAAAAACAGATAGCGAGATTTCAGGGATTACAGGATTATAGGGATTTTTTAAAAGTATTTTATCTGTAATCCCTGTAATCCTATAATCCTCATAATCCTGCTATTCTATTCGTTTCTTTTTCTTCTTCTCACAAAATCAAAATCCCCATAATCCCATAATCCCCGTAATCCCGCTATTCTGTTCGTTTCTTTTTCTTCTTCCCACAAAATCAAAATCCCCATAATCCTGCTATATAGCCTGCATATCACTGGTCATCGTCCCACATAGCGGGGAAATATCTCCACGTCTATTTCGTCCACAACGCCCTGATTGGTCAGAGCACACGTAACTTTAACCTCCGCAGCGTAGTGACCGGACTCGCCCGGTAATTCACCGCCGCTGAAGGCGCTGAAAACCATATTAGCGTATGGGACCGACAAATACAGCATATGATTGACCTGCACGTTGATTGTCTCGTGTGCGCCGTAAGCGTTCCCGTCGTTCGGCGGCGTCAGCGATACCTCGGTGAAATTCCAGGCATACCGGTACTTGCCCGCCAGCACCGTTCGCACCCAGTTGGGCGCGGACGAGCCGTAAAATTCCCAGAACCTCTCCAGACCGTCCTCGATTGTCGCTGCGTTTCCGGGATCGTCGCTTCCGAGGCCTTCCTTACCGGCGCAAACCGGCATGACCGCATAAACAGCCGACGAGCGAATGCGATGAAACTTGGCCGATGATTCCAAAGAGCCGACCACGTTGACGGGTTCGCCGTAGGAGAGGTTCTCCGGAATCCAAACCACCG
>JAUVIQ010000174.1 GCA_030592655.1 Planctomycetales bacterium
AGCGCGAAACCGTGCCACCGCCCCTGCCGGTCGGTTAACCGGCTCGGCCACGGCACATCACTGCGGGAAGTCGCCAGCAGCCCTTCTCGCGCCAGGCGGATCGTGTGGAAAACCTCGCCCGACCAGAACACGTCTGCCGAAGGCGATGCCTTCTCCGCCCTGAGACGCTGGATGAGTCCGACGGTCTTACCGGCTTCGGTGTCGTACCGGGCGAGGACCTTAATGCCGGTTTGCTTCTCGAATTCGGCGATGATCGGCTCGGCGACGGACTGGTCGGCTGAACAATATAAAACCACCTGCCGTCGGGTTTCATTTGATTTCGATTTGCAGGACAATCCGGCAAAGGAAAGCAAGGCGATTAAAAGAGATGTGATAAATCTTTCAGCGGCGGATTTGGCCATTACTTTTTTCCCATCTCATAAATTGGGTGGCACGGTCAAGCGAAACGAAGTGGAGCTTGGCCGTGGCGCCGCTTGTTCACGGCCAAGTCTTCGACTTGACCGTGCCACCCTGACGATTACTCTTTTCCCATCTCGTCGAGTTGACCGAAATACTTTTTGACAGATTTTTCGTACTTTCGCGGGATGCGGTTTTCGCTGACCGCCTCTGCCGCCCGGTCCTTTCCCGCCTGGACTGCCTCGGAAAACTTGCGCTTCGATTCGCCTTTGACCTGTGGGCCTTTGAAATACCAACTGGCGATAATCGGACCCTTTCCGGGCTTATTTTTGACGCGGGTCTTTTTCAGAGATGTCTTACCGCTGTCGTCTTCGTCCCTTTGTCCGTACCCTCGTCCCGGGCCTCCGGTTCCCGGGCCCGGATTCAGCGCCGATCCCGCCGACCAAGGCCCCTTGACGCCGATACCCTCACATCCTTTGCAGTCGCCTTCGCCAAGTTGCGCAATGGCTGCCTCAATCTCGGCCAGGGTCGCATCGGTCAGGTCCATATCGTCCACTATGGCGTCAAGCCCGTCGAGTTGTTCAGCAAGTTCAGCCAATTCATCGCCCGACAACTGCCCGCCCCCGCAGCAGTCCGACATCGCCTCGCCAAGTTGGGCTATGCGATTGCGCGCCTGGCGAGACGCCGAAGCCTTTTCCATCAACTTGTCAATCTGCTCGTCGCTCAAACCGGCCTTCTTCAAGGCTTCGCGCAGGTCCTGTTCGCCAAGTTTCGCCATATCCTTATCCGCACCGGCCTTTTCAAGTTCGTCTTCCAACTGCTTGTCCTGCTGGTTCAGGTCCTTGAGTTGTTTAGCGAGGTTTTCCAGTTGTTTGGAAAGGGCTTGCTTTTGCTCGTCTGATAGTTTTCCCTCGGCCAACCGCTGTTGGGCGTCCTTGATGAGTTCGGACGCCCGTTGGAAGTTGGATTTGGCCAGCGCCCGGTTAAGTTCGCGCATCAGACCTTCCGACGTACCTCGCAGGCGTTTGAGCATTTTCTGCATCATCCGCGCCGACTCGAACGACTTATCGTTCTGCATCTTTTTTATCTTGTCCGACAGGTCGCCGAGTTTGCGTATTGCCTGACGCCTGACGTCTTCGGGCTTGGCATTGGCGGTTACGTCGGCCAGGCCGGCCAATTGTTCGGCGAGTTCCGGGTTGCCCAACTGGTTGACAGCCGATTTTACCGACCCGACCGCATCCTTAACATCGACCTTGGCCTGGGCGAGTTGCTCTTTTTGCTGCTGGTCGGCCTGACGCCGCTTCATGTATCCGAGCAGATCCACCGTTGGCATCAGAAGGAAAATCGCGCCTGCCAGCACCCATACTGCCGCTGCTGTGATCCAGTTTCGCCCCGGCCCGACGGGGAAATGACCTTTGAGGTTCGCCCGTTCGGCTGCCTGGTGCGCTTCGGCGACGGCGGCTTGGGCGAACGGGTCGTCCATCTCTGCCAAGGCCAGGGCGGTGCTGAAACGCTCGGAAAACCCCAGCCGATCATCGGCAAGAATCGCAACTCGCATCAACCCAGGCCGCTTGATGAACCACAGCAGAACCGTCAATGCGACAACCACTCCCCCAAGTCCCCAGACCGCCCCGACGGTGATGACATCCACCGACAGAACACGCTCGACAGCGACTGCCAGCGCCACAGCCGCGCCCGTCGCTATCAGCACCCACCCAAGTTGCTCAAGCAGCAAGTTGAAGCCACAACGCAGGCGGATATTCAACAGTTTCTTCTCAAACGCCGTTCGCATAAAAAAGCTCCACTTTGATATACGCATTATACCCGGCTTTGCGCGGAATATTAAATCTTTATTTTTGCGATCATTGTGGGTGTGCGATAATTATTGCGGATTGCGGATTCCATGCACTCGCTGACTTGTTGGAATCCACAATCCGCAATAATTATCGCCCTTTCGCTCCGCAACTGTCGAAACTGCAAACCTTAATATATATAAAATGCCGGAAAAATTAGTTACGCACCACCGGATTCCAAAATAAATTAACATTTTATGAAGATTTTCTCTTGACATTATTATAAATAGTGTATAGAATGCAGCCATTATCGACAGTGTTGGTACTGGTGGCGTATTATGTCTTTGAGAAAATCGCTAATTTTGGAACAAATTTGGAAAAAGCCCAGCAGTTATCGTAAAGCGATAGCGTCTGCCTTGGGATTTCATCCAAATCTTGTATCAGATGCTGTTCGTGAGTTAATTGCTGAAGGGTGGGTTGTTGAAGGCCAAGCCAAGACCGGCGGAACCGGCAGAGCGCCTGTCCTGCTCCACGTAAATCCCCAAAGTCGATTTGCTATGTCTGTCAGTTATGACAGGCGATCAATAATGTGCGCACTGGTCAATGCGGCGGGTGATATAGTTCAGAAAATCGAAGTAAATCGAGCGCCGGCCAATCCCGAAGACCTTGTAGATGTGATAGTCGGGGCCAGGGACCGTTTCGCGTCCGGCAATTCCAGCCAATTGATCGGGCTTGGTATAGCCGACCCCGGTATGGTTAATAATGCCGAAGGCCTGGTTGTCCGGTCGAGCCAGTTTCCCGGATGGCATAACATTCCGCTGGCGGCGCTTCTGGGTGAGAAAATCGACATCCCGGTGCTCGTGGAAAACAGTACGAGGGTCCGTGCAATCGGTGAATACATGGGCATGGACGATCTGAGGCAAACGGAAGCGTCGATGCTTTACCTGGAATACGGCGAGGGGATTGGATTTTCTTTCGTTACGTCGGGCGCTATATGGCGTGGCGAGGGTTTTGCCGGAGAGTTGGGGCACGTTGTCATCGAACGAGACGGTAATCTCTGTGGATGTGGGGCGAGAGGGTGTCTTGAAAGCCTGGTTAACTCATCGACGATCGAAGCGAGGGCCAAAGACCTGCTGGGGCGGGGTGTCAATTCGATTCTCCAGGGGCGGGACAATCCGAAGTCAGAGGAGATTTTCGCTGCGGCGCTTGACGCCGACCGCATGGCAAGAGGTCTGGTCGAGGAAATAGTTTCTCATTTTGGTCTTGCCGCGGCTTTTCTCGCGTCGGCGTTTCACCCGAAATACATCGTCGTCGGGGCGGAATCCGCCTCTGCGATCCGATGCCTTACCAAAGAGATTACATCGGCGATCCACGACCGAACGCTTCCGGAAATCGCCTCGTCTATTGAGGTGGTCGAGGGGCGGGAGTATGAGCCACTGGCCCTGGTCGGAGCGGCGCTGATGGTTTTTCGCAAAGCGATAATGCAGTACAGCAAAACCGTGGCACGGGCGTCCCGCCCGTGATTTTGCGGCTTTTGACTGTTTTTCTGCACGGGCGAGATGCCCGTGTTACGGAACCGCACGGGCGAGACGCCCGTGCTACGAAATAGGGAGATATGACAATGGAAAAGATTCGATGGGGCGTAATTGGTTGCGGCGGAATAGCCGCGAGGCGTACGATTCCCGAGTTCAAAAAGATGGTTTCCAATGCGGAAATTATCTCAGTGATGGATATTTCAGCGGAACGGGCGAAGGAGGTGGCGGAGCAGTTCGACATCCCGCATTTCTGCGACAACGAACAAGAATTGCTGGGGCGCGACATCGACGCGGTTTATATCGCCACGCCTCAGAACGTCCACGCCTCACAGGTCGTCCAGGCCGCCCAGGCGGGCAAGCACATCCTCTGCGAAAAGCCTATCGCAATTACCGTAGAGGAAGTAGGCCAAATGGAAGACGCCTGCACAAAGGCGGGCGTGAAATTCATGCTCGCGTGGTGCATGAGGCAGAACGTTTATAACAAGCAGGCCCGCGAACTGGTTCAGTCCGACGCTTTGGGGCAAATAGTAATGGGAAGAGCGCAGTTGACATGCTGGTATCCGCCGATTCCCGATGCCTGGCGCCAGGATGTTTCCATAAGCCACGGCGGGGCGCTTTTGGACATGGGAACGCACTGCCTCGATATACTCGAATGGATTATGGACGCGAAAATCGTCGAAGTTACCGGATTCCAGGACCTCCTGGTGCAGAAGTACCGCACGCGGATTGAAGATACTTCGACCATTGTCGTACGTTTCAGCAACGGTGCGCACGGGATTATCGACAACTATTTCAACATACCCGACGCAGCCGCCAGAAACAGTCTGGAGATATTCGGTACGAAGGGTTCGATTATCGCGCACGGCTCGATCGGGCAGGACCCCACCGGCGAGATGTTCAGCATCACCCAGCCGGAA
The DNA here is from genome assembly GCA_030592655.1 of Planctomycetales bacterium. GTDB lineage: Bacteria > Planctomycetota > Phycisphaerae > SM23-33 > SM23-33 > JAUWNJ01. Next base: position 4,642 of record JAUVIQ010000174.1, read on the forward strand.
GAGACCGGCTACGACGCCGACCAGGTTCGCGACGTTGAGGTGAATCGGCAGGAGTACGACCTCGAAGGGGTCGGCATATACGGGCAGATGATTACGATATTCAGCGATTGCATTCTTCAGGATAAGCAGCCGCCGACATCCTTTGCCGACGGTAGGCATTCGGTCAGGGTCGTCGATGCGATTTATAAATCCGTGGCTGAAAAGCGAGCGGTTCAGGTCGAGGAATAGTATTTTGCAACACGTTAATTACCGGGTGGGTGGCACGGTCAAGCGGAACGAAGTGGAGCTTGGCCGTGGGGCTCCAGTTGCACACAGCACGGCCAAGTTTCCGCTGCGCTCCAACTTGACCGTGCCACCCATAGAAAAGCGAGCGGTTCAGGTTAAAGAATAGGAAGGTGTAACTATGGCAACATTAGCATTAAACGGCGGAAAAGCGGCTCGTGAGAAGCCTTTTGTCGGTTGGCCTGTTTTTGACGAGGCAGAGGAAGAGGTGCTGCTGAAGGTGCTCAGGAGTGGCAAGTGGTGGCGGTTCGCCTTCGGGCAGGGGGTCGAACTGACCGAGCCTGAAGAAGGCGAGCACAGCCAGGTGGCGCTCTTTCAGAAAGAGTTTGCCGAGTATCACGAATGCAAATACGGAATCGCCGGCGCAAACGGCACGGGGACGCTGGAGATAGGAATCCGGGCGATGGACCTGGGCATCGGGGACGAGATAATCGTACCGGCCTACACCTACGTCGCCAGCGCGACCTGCGTTCTACAGAATAACCTCGTTCCGATCTTTGTCGATGTGGACCCGGACACGTACAACATCGACCCGGACAGGATTGAGGAGGCCATCACGGATCGAACACGCGCTATTATGGTGGTGCATTTCGGCGGCCAGCCCGTCGATATGGACCGCATAACCGCCATTGCCGCCAGGCACGGTCTGGCGGTGATTGAAGACGCCGCTCACGCCCATGGCTGCGAGTGGAAGGGCAAAAAGGCCGGCTCAATGAGCCTGTTCAGTTCCTTCAGTTTCCAGGCTGCCAAGAACATGACCGCCGGCGAGGGCGGCATTCTCCTGACCGACGACGAAGCCTTCGCCGCCGAGTGCGATTCGATGGTCTGGTCCGGGCGTCGGATAGGCCGACCCTGGTATGAATTCCATCGCCTCGGATGGAATTATCGCATGACGGAGTTCCAGGGCGCGATCCTGCGAGTGCAACTCAGCCGGCTTGAGGAGCAAATCCTGCACCGTGAGCTGCTTGGGGATTATCTTTCGACGCTGCTTGGTGAAATCGACGGCGTCTCGCCGCTCGTGCGCGACGAGCGCACGACCCGTCACGGCTACCATATTTATATGTTCCGCTACGACGAGTCGTCCGTCGGAGTACCGAAGCAGAAATTCATTGATGCACTCGAGGCCGAGGGCGTACCGGGCTTCGGCGGCTACACATTCCCGCTGTACAGGAACCCGATGTTCGGCAACAAGAAGTTCATCAACGGCGGTTTTCCGCTGGGCACGGAGTATCACGAGGACATTGATTACGCTTTATTTGCGGCGAAATGCCCGGTCTCCGAACGCGCCTGCAATACTGAAGCGGTCTGGCTTCCGCAGAATATCTTCCTGGGAAGCACCGAAGATATGGATGATGTGGCTGAAGCCATCAAAAAGGTTTTGGATAACAGGAACGAACTGTAAGGAACCGGGCAGGAGAAAATCCAATGGCGTCGGAAGAACGTTCTCTCGTTGAAGATGTAAAACACAAGCAGGGTAAATACGGCGGGTTCTCCTTCGGCGGGCAGGAGCCGGACGGCGTGGTCGTTCGCAATCCTC
>JAUVIQ010000041.1 GCA_030592655.1 Planctomycetales bacterium
GGTGCCGTGGTCGCGGTGTTTGCGACCACGTTAACGCCTGCACGTCCTCAAGACGATATTGCCGACAGCGGCTCACGCGAGTATAGTCTGCGCCGACGTCTCGGACGCAGGCTGAACACTGAAAGGAAAGCCGTGAATAATTCAAGGGTAAAAGAGTCTTTTGTCGTTCTATCCGGAGAAAATGATTATTGTCCGATTATTGTCGAGCAAAGCGCGAGCCGGCTCGAACTGGCGGGGGCGGAACGTCTTGCCGACGTGATAACAGGCCTCGGCGGCAGGACGGACCTCAAGCCAGTGAACCACCCCGATCAGTTCTCGTCCGCCGGTAAGAAGGCAATAGTGCTCTGCCAACGAGGCAGAACACTGGAAAAAATCCTGATGTCGCCGCAGATTGAATCTCTCGGCAGTAACGGCTGCGACAATCGGAACGGGGAAGGCTTCTTAATCCATACTATATCCCATGACGGCGGACGATACCTGGTGATATACGGGGACAGTGCGGGTCTCTTCTACGGAGCACTGGCCGTCGCCGACAGACTCCATTTCGACGGGCAGGGAAATGTCATAACAGAAGAAACGGACAAGACGTACTCGCCCGCCCTGGACGACAGGATGGTCTCAACCTTTGTCGTTCAAAGCCCCAATGAAGATTACGATTCCACGCAATGGAAAGAAGGCGAGGATTACAACTGGAAAGGATTCATAGACTGGTTGGCGGGCCACAGGATTAATCACCTGATGATTCAGAATACATACGAGGCGGCAGGGTTGGCCTATCCTTCCAAAAGGTTTCCCCGGATAGTAAGCCAGGACGCTGCCAATGTTAAAAGTGAATTCTACGGCGACCTGATCGACTATGCCCACAGCAGAAATATGAAGGTGTACTTCTTTAGTTTTCACTTCCCGGTGAACGCGCTTCCGCTAATCGCCTACCCGGAAACCATAGCCCCGAATTGCGATCCGGAAAATGTGCCCGACTCCATTTCCCGTTACGGCGATAGAAAAACAGAGTTCGAGACTCAGTATCTTTTAGGAAACTATTTCTCCTGCCTGTCTCATCCAAAGACGCGGGAATACTGGGAGAGCATCACCGACGAGATGCTTTCAATGTATCCGGAAGTTGACGGACTGGTTATCGGCGGCGCCGAAGGTATAGGCCGGCGGACCGGCGGCGCGGGCAGGAAGGCTGGGGAAACGTCAGAGCGGGTATGCGAGTGCCCGAAGTGCCGGGGCATGAAAAATATCGAGAAACGGATAACTGAAGTATTCGACGTTATTTACAAGACAGCCATGGCGCATAAACCGGAATTGGACATAATCGTCGTGGACAGGCCGCAATACAGCCACCTGTGGAAGCACGTAGAACGCCAGGGGTATGACAATGTCTCAATCTACTGGTGGTGCTGCCAGTATCCCCGCTATCCCAGCGGGTTCTCCGGCAAGCGGAAAAAGCATTGGGACTTCATGGACGATTCCTGGATCCTGGGCAAGTTCGGCGGGGTGGGACACCTGCCCAAGATAATCAATGCCGCCGCCAGACACAGCGCCGGCCTGGTGAATATGAATTACTGGAATCAGGAGGTCGATATCGCCTATGCGGCAATGTCGGAATTTTCGTGGAATCCCGATCTTACTTTCGATCAGTTCGGCGAACTGTACACGATAAAGACTCTGCGAAGAAAGCACAGGGAGACTTCCCGCGCGATAGCGCTGTTCGCCGGGATTATGGACAAAGTGGTGGCCCCGACCCTGCTGTTTTCCTTCAGGGATGACGACTTCCCATCAGTCATGGAGAACTTCAAGGAACTTGAAAGTCTGATCCCAAACATACCCGATACTCCGGGCGTCTTTGATTTGAGAGGATACCTGGAGGCGTTTGCCGATGAATTTAAGAAAGGAATTGAATGTGAGAACCTTGTCGGCAGTCCTGACCTCTCCGCTCTGTCGTCAAAGGAAGGCATCGAAAAGGAATTCAAGTCCGAATCGGAGTTCTTTTCATGAACAATGAAATCCATCAAAAACGAACTGGCGCGCTCGCTAAAACGATGCGGAAGAAAGGCCTCCGGTGCGTGCTTCTTGAGGATATCAAGTGCGTCTATTATTTCAGCGGCTTCTCGATGCTGTTTCCCGGCGTCAAGGAGCGGGGCGGTCTGCTTGTGGACGCGAAGGGGAAATCCACGCTGGTTGTCAGCGCGCCGTTGGCGGCCGGTTGCGGCTCCTGTGCCGACGAGGTCGTGCCGGTGGAACACTCGGTGGTGGAAGGCCAGGCGAAGCGCGACGCGCTGTTCGCCCGCGCGTTGAAGGGCCTTACAGGACGGTCGGAGACCGCGCTGAACAAGGCCGGCAGGGCCGTCGGGCCGGACATCGCCCTGATGCGGCAGTGCAAAGACGCCGAGGACAAGAGGCAACTGCGGCGTCTGGCCCGGCTGGCGCGCATCGGGTACAAAGCCGCCCAGCGACAGTGCGTCTCCGGCAGGAGCGAACTGGACCTGCTCCTGGCCGCCAGGGCAGCGTGCGTCAGCGCAAACAAGGACGACATTTTCGTCTCCGGCGGCTTCATGAGCGGCAGACGGACATTGCTGATAGGTGGAATGGCGACCGCCAAAAAACTCAACACCGGCGAGAACGTCGTCATCGACCTGTGGGTGATCGGAAACCACTACTGGTCCGACACCTGCCGGACCTTCTTCGTGGACGGGCGCTCCACGCAAAAGCAGCGGGAGATACTGGAGATGCTCGAGGACGTCAAACGCAGGGCTGAACGAGCAATACGCCCCGGCGTCAAGGCCGCCGACATCTATTGGCAGGCGCAAGGCGACCTCAAAAAATACGGATACACCTGCCCACACCATATTGGTCACGGAATCGGGCTGGACTTCTGGGAACTGCCGTTCATCACGTCCGACAGCACCGACGTGTTCAAGAAAGACATGGCATTCGCCATAGAGGTCGGTGTCTATATCGAGAAAGACCTCGGCTTCCGGGTCGAGGACAATTACTTTGTTACCGAGACCGGAGTCAGGCGGTTCACGAACCTGACGTAACAGGACCGCTTCGGACGCCGGTACCCCGCCGGCTACGGTAAAATCGATGAGCGTCCGAAACTTTCAGCCGGAAATGCGGGTTAAATACGTAACACGGGCGTCCCCTGCGGACAGGTCTCGCCCGTGCGGAAAAACCGGAAAGGAAAATGCAAAATGCGCGGAAAACCGATTTCGATCTGCCTGGCAACACTATTTCTCCTGTCGGTCAATTCATTGGCCGAAGGAGCAAAAGCATCTAAAATCATCTCCCGCTCCAACACAAAAACCGGAAACGACAAAACGGTCTTCAAGGTCAAACCCGGAGAGCAAATCACGTTCAGCGTCAAAGCCGACGGCGCAGAGCAGTACCAGTGGCGAGTGAACGGACAATTGCAGGAAGGCGCAGCCTCCGAATCTTTCAAATGGACCGTTCCCGAAAAGAAAGGGATGTGGAAAATACTTATCAGGAGCACCAACAATGACCGCCGGAAATGGGTGGCTCAACGGGCAAAACTCTGGGAGAAGTGGATAACAGTCAGGCAGCGGCATGGGAAAAAGTATCCCAAGGAGAAAGAGAAGTTCATCCGCGATATGATAGACCTCAATATCTATCCGACAGAGGGACAAACCGAGTGGATCGTTTCGACTTTCCTGACGACGGTTCAACCCGGTGAATCCATCCAGAAAGCCATAGATTCAGTCCCCACCGAAGGCGGAATAGTGAAACTGGCTGACGGTACGCACGAAATAACCAACACGCTCTACCCCCCGCAGGCCTTCCCGTGGTACATCAAAGGACGCCGTCCCACTTCATATACGGGACATATGAGGAAGTATTCCATTATTATCAAGAAGAGCAACGTTACCATTTACGGCAGCAGAAAGGCGATAGTCAGGCATCACGACAAAGACGTGAACTGCTTCCTCCTGCCCGACCTGGAAGGACTCGATCCGGCCCGTTATACCAACGTCTATGTTGAAAACACGACCTTCAGGGGTTTTACGACTGCAAGTGCGTATGGAAGGAAGGACAGGCCTAATTCCGTTCTGATCGCGGCCTCCCACGTGAAGAATCTGACAGTCGAGGACATTCACGACACTTCTTACGCCATCCGGCTTGTGGCCAACCTGGCCATTCAATCCCGCAGGCGTTTCAGCAGCGGCTTGACATACAGGAACAACGTTATCGACCACGGCGGACTTATGGTAATGGCTGCGAGGGACGTTCACATCTTCAATAACAGGATAATCGGCTGGCGGGGGACGCCGTTGTACACCGACCAGGCCGAGACGCACGTGCACGTAATAGGCAACTACGTCAGGGGCGGCTCGAATAAATGCTTCACCCCCGACGGCGGGATATATTGGGAGGTCCGCAACAATAACTTTACGGGCAGCCAATGTACGATGTGGATCCAGCAAGGCGCCAGCCGAGTGATCGTCGCGAACAACACACTGACCGGCACGTCGAGATACGCCATTCTGCTGTATCCTCAGGGGGCGCTCGACAACGTAATCATCGTCAACAATCGCATATTCAACAACAAAGGGCATGGCATATATTCGCAGGAATATCAAAGCGCAAAAGGCCTCGGCACAGTGAGGATAATAAACAACATTATCTACAACAACGGCAAGGACGGTATCAGGACGAACACCCAACGGCAGACGCTGATTGTCTCCAACAACATAATAGCGAACAACAAAGGCTGCGGGCTGAACCCAGCCAACGGTAAAATTGTCAACACATACAATAATCTCTGGAACAATGCCTCCGGCGATTACTCCGGCACATCCGCCGGGACGGGCGATTTTTCCAAAGACCCCCTCTTTGCCGATGCTGCGAAGGGCGATTTCCATCTCAAAAGCAAAACAGGACGGTGGGACCCGAAGACGCGGAAATGGCTAAAGGACAAGGTGCAAAGCCCCTGTATAGACACCGGCGACCCGAAGACGGACTGTTCACAGGAGCCGGACCCGAACGGCGGTCGCGTGAACATGGGCGCGTATGGAAATACCATCGAGGCCTCGAAGTCATAGAAAAAAGACTCCGTCCCTTTTTTCTACTATTTCCCCACGCAGAAGCGGGAGAAAATGGCCGACAGGACGTCTTCGTCGGCGACTTGTCCGGTGAGTTCGGCTAGGCCGGCCAAGGCCGAGCGCAGTTCGACTGCGGCGAGTTCGGCTATGTCCGTTATCTCGTCGGCGGTTTGGAACATCCCGGCTGTCCGGCGAGCAGCCTCGGCGGCGGCGGCGATGCCGCGACGCTGACGGTCGTGCAGCAGAAGCGTCCCCGGCTTCGGGGCTGCGGAAGAATCAAGCCGCTCGGCGAGAACCCGCCGGAGATTATCCAACCCCGCACCCGTCAAGGCGCTGACGGGGAAAACGTCCTTACTAAAGCGACGGCATAGAGTGGTAAGGATATTCTTTTCGTCGCCGTACCGGCGACGGCTAAACGACTCGTCCGCAATTTGTCGATTGTGGTCGAGCAGATCGATTTTATTTGCGAGTATCATTAGCGGCGCGCGCGGGTTGAGTTCGACCACCTCATCCAGCAGGCGTTCATCTGCATTGTGGTCGCCTGATGTGGCGTCGATAAGGAACATGACGGCATCGGCGGAAGCGACTGCCTGGCGGGCGGCTGAATGTGCCGCAATGGTCAACGGGTCGGGATTTTCAGCGAATGCCTCCAGCCCCGCCGCGTCCAGGAGCATCACTTCGAGGTTTTCCGTCAGCATCGCCGGCGTAGTCAGCACGTCGCGTGTCGTTCCCGACAGGGCCGATATTATCGCCCGATCCACCCCGCCCAGTGCGTTCAGGAGTGAACTTTTTCCGGCATTGGGTCTGCCTGCGATGGCTACGCGGATTTCGCTTTCGGAGGCTGACCATCGTCCCGATGCCGCCAGGGCAGCGTCAAGATCGTCGGCGACTTTGCGTACCGTCGAGGCCAATTCGCCCGGGCTGGCAAGGGCGAGGTCTTCGTCGGCGAAGTCGATGGACGCTTCGGTAACTGCCAATGTTTCGGTGAGCGTTTCTGCAGCCGGTCGGCATAAGCGCGCCAATGCTCCGTCGAGCACGCCGAGGGCCGATCGCAGCTGGGCGTCTGCCTGGGCGTCGATTACGTCGGCAACGGCTTCGGCTGATGCAAGGTCAAGTCTGCCGCTCAAAAACGCCCTTGCGGTGAACTCCCCGGCATCGGCTTGGCGTGCGCCGGCGTCAATCAGGGCGGAGCAGACAACCGATGCGACGACTTCGCCCGGAAGGTGCAATTCAACGATGTCCTGTCGGGTGTAACTCCTTGGCCCGCGAAAAAGATACGCTCTGGCCGGTACGGTAATGGGCCAGGGCGCTTGGACCGCGACGGTTCCGTCGAGGCTGATGAATCCGTCCAATTCGTCCATCGTTTCGGAAAAGACGCCCTCTGCCAGACCTATCGCGTCAGGCCCGGACATCCGAACGATTGACCGTCCCGCAGGCCCGGCGGCGCTACTGACGGATACGATTGTGTCGTCTGTGGAGAACATCGGAAAGACAATAGCAGGGATGCAGGGGATACAGGGGATAACAACAAATATTTTTATCGACAATGTTTTTTGCTTTTAGTTAATCTTTTATCCCGTGCATCCCCTGTATCCCTGCGAAAATTTAATCCAATCCTCCCCGGCGGGGTTTTTTGCGTTTTTTGCCTGTCGTCGGCGGGGCCTGTTCGTCATCGTCGGGCAATTCTTCTTCCTGGGCAAAGCCCTTCATTGACAGTGAGATTCGGCGCGTCTGTTCGTCGGCCTCCAGCACGCGGACGCGGACGATTTGCCCGACCTCGACAACGTCGCCGACCGCTCTGACGTGCCGGTCGGACAGTTCCGAGACATGCACCAAGCCATCGACGCCCGGCGAAAGTTCGACGAACGCGCCGAAATCGGCGATCTGTGTAACACGCCCGGTGTGTTCGCTTTTCGGCTCGAATCACAGAGACGCTCCCGTCCACGGGTCAGGCTGGACCTGTTTCATACCGAGCGAGATTTTGTTGGTTTCGCGGTCGATTTTCAGGACCTGGACTTTGACTTTCTGCCCCGGCTTGACGACTTCTGCGGGGTCTTTGACGCGGACGTAGCTCATCTGCGAGACATGCACCAGTCCATCGACGCCGCCGAGATCGACGAACGCACCGAACGGCATCACCTGTCGGACCACGCCTTCGCGGACGTCGCCTTCGGTCAATTCGGCAAGGAGTTCTTCGCGTTTCCGTTCGGCTTCGATCTCCAGCACCGCGCGGGCTGAAACGATTACCCGCTTATCGCGCCGGTCGAATTCGACGACCTGGCATCGGAGTTTTTGTCCGACGAATTCGGATGCGTCTTCGACGCGATAGAGGCTTATCTGGCTGATCGGCATAAACGCATCGACGCCGCCGAATTTGACTTCAAGCCCGCCCTTGTTGGTCTTTTCGACGAATGCTTCGACGATTTGTCCTTCCTGGAGGGTGTCCCAACTCGACTTTTCGACAGCCCCCTGTCGCGACAGCACCCACAGGTCGTCGTTTCGGTTGTAGCGGACGACTTCCAGTTCGATCTTCTCGCCGACGACGGGTTCTTCTTCGAACTGTTCGAGGGCGACTACGCCCTGGTCCTTTCCGCCGAGTTCCACAAGAACGCCCTGCGGATCGACGTCGATTACCAGCCCGCGACGGACCTGTCCGGGCGCGACTTCGCCCTTACCGTCCATCGCCCCTGCCGACAGGGACGGTAAAGTCGATTCGTCGAATATCTCCTCGACGCTCTTGGCGCCGAGGGCCTCGTCTATCTCGCGCTGAAGGGCGTCGTTAATCCCGCGGCTCGACTGAGCTCGCCGAAGTCCGGCGCTATTTTCGTTTGTGTTGTCGTTCATTTCATTGGCCTCATTTCGCTGCCGGTTCAAGGTGTGAAAGACGAATACTAACGCAACTTTCACGTCAATGGAAGGGTTGCTTGCTCATTCGCCGTCGTGCGGTTATACTCAAATCGAACGTTTTATAGAGGTGAAGCGATGCGAGTTGAGACACAATTTTCGATATTTCTGGTCAACAAGCCCGGCGTGCTGGCGCAGGTAACGAGCGCCCTTACCAAGGCCAAGGTCGATATAATCGCCCTGACGCTGGTGGATTCCAGTGAGCACGGCGTTTTGCGGATAGTTTGTGCCGATGAAAAGGACAAGGTCCGCAAAGTCCTTGCCCGTGCGCACGACCAGTTCACCGAGACGGACGTGCTGGCGATGGACCTTTCCAATAAGCCCGGCGCATTTTCCACAACGGCTGAAAAACTCGCCGACGCACACATTAATATCAATTACGCCTATTGCACCGGCGGAGCGCATGGCGGGAAGACAACGGCTATCTTCAAGGTCGCCGACCTGAAAAAGGCGTTGCGAGTGCTCAAACCGGCTCGCAGCGGCGTCCGCAAGAACGCGCGAACAAAGGTCAAGGCCACCCCGCGCCGACGGCGATAAGGGGAAAATCGCATGATTTTAGCGGCAATTCGGGACGGATTCATTCTGGGAGAGTGGGAAATCGAGTTAATCGTCCGGCTGGTGGTGGCGGCGGTGCTTGGCGGGCTTATCGGTCTGGAGCGCAAGCAGCACGGTCGGTCTGCGGGCTTGCGGACTCACCTGCTGGTGGCGCTCGGGGCGGCGATGGCGATGGTCGTCTCGCTGCACTTCGGTCACGTGTACGGAAAGCCGGGCGGGGTCATGGCGATTCGCGTGGACCCTGCCAGGGTTGCTTACGGGGTGATGGCGGGTATCGGGTTCCTTGGGGCCGGTGCGATTATCCAGTATGGCGTGGGCGTTCGCGGTCTGACAACCGCTGCGAGCATGTGGTGCACTGCAGCCATCGGTTTGGGGGCGGGGTTCGGAATGTTCGCCGTATCATTCGTCGCCGTCGCTATTGTCCTGTTCGCACTGATTGTGCTGGACATCGTGGATCGTCACATCCCCGTCAGGATCACAAAGAAAGTCAAACTCGAAGTCCCGGGAACCTCGCAAGAAGCCATTGGTCGTTACGAGAAACTGCTTGCGGGGCGAAATATCAAAGTAATCAACCTGGGATATTCGTGCGATTTCGAAAATGATTGCTCCACCGTTACGCTGCACGTTTCAGCCAGAACGGGATACCTGCTCGAAGCGCTCGACCGCCTCCGCAAAGGCGCACCGGAAATCACGGGGATGAAGGTCGGGTAAGTCAAAACCCAGCCATTCGAATGGCTGGGCTTTTTTCAATTGTCCTCACAGGACTTTTTCAACAACCTCACCGTACCGGGTTATTCTTTTATGACTGACCCGTGCAGCAGCGGCGATTGTTAATAAAGTGCAGCCCACAGACGGTGTGGTCATCTGTGGGCTGCTGCTTCAACGGTTCGCTTTATTATCGGAAAGGAAGGAGAGAATTCTTCGCCGAAACAAAGTTTCTGCATCAACTCGTACCTTGCTTACCTTCGCCTGCGGCGGATAAGGACGCCGATTCCGCCGATGCTCAGAAGCGCCAGCGTCGCAGGCTCGGGAACGGTTACTGTGATGTTGTTGTCCGTCGCCCAACTGGTGCTGTTCCAGGTCCAGTCGGCAGGCAGGTCCAGCGACGGCGTGCCGGTCTCGGTTGCCGTTGCCGACCAACTCATGAGGACGTAACTGGCGGCGAATGGGCCACCGGCTGAGTTGTCAACAACGATGCTGTCGGCGCCGGCGAATTCTACGTTGCCGTCGTCGTCGCCGCCGGTAACAACAACGATCGTTTCGATCCCGGTGGTGCTGTTACCGTTAATCTCGAAGGTAAGCGTCGAGTTGCTGCTCATGGTGTATTTATCGACACTGATCCCGGTCGAGCCGCTGCCGACTACTGTGAAAAATCCTGTTCCACCCTTTCGTCCAAGGGACAGGTAATCGGCGTCGATACTACCTCCGTAGATCGTGTACTCACCATAGCCATTCCCGCTGTCCTGTCCGCCACCGATTTCAAGTGAGATCACAGCAGCGGACGAGTGGTTGCCGACGACAAGGTCGCCACCATACTGCGTAAAGGTGCCCAAGTTGCTGCTGCTTCCCCACGCGCCAATCCTGAGACACCCATCACCATTAGGTTTCTGCGCGCTGACGGTATAATCGCCCGCTGCCATTCGGACCTCTGACGGACCATCCGCCTCATAAATGGTCCCGCCCACGTGAAATCTGCGCACATAGGCATTTCCGCTGATTATGGCCAATGTGCCACCGGTAATCTCCCCGACGTCGGCGTATAAAGTCCCAGGGGGATCGGCATACACCGCCGCCGGCGCGCCGGTCCAGGTGCCGTCATCGCTCCAGTTGTCGCCATCGTGGAAATCGGTAGCATCGGTGGCGCTGAGGCCGGTCCATTCGATGGTCTCCGCGTAGGCCGGCATTGCCAAGGCCAACATCGCCACCACTGCCAATAAAATCATTACTTTTCTCATCTTACATCTCCTTCTCTTTTTGAGGCGCCTTTAAAACCAAGTCCGGTTAACTTGCCTCCATAGTTCCAACCAGACCTCCATTTCACTAAACAAATTGTACCACGGAAGGGCGAATCTGTCTATGGAATATACTGTTTTTCTTCTGGAGTATATTATTTTCTGGATTTGTGTGGTTTGCGGGATTTGGCTTTGGCGGCGGGGGTTGGAGCGGCCTTTTTGGTCATTTTACTACGGTAGGCAAGGGCGCTGATACCGTTTTCGCGCTGGAAAATGCGAGAGAAATAGTTGGCGTCTTTGATCCCGACCACGGAGGCCACTTCGGCGATTCTCATATCGGTGTGAGTCTGTAGCAGTTCCCTGGCCGCGGCCATGCGAACCTTCAGGAGGTAGGCAACGGGCGTCCTGCCCAGTGCGGTCCTGAACTGCTTGATGAGGTGGGTGGCGCTGGTGTCGGTTGCGGCGGCGATGTCGTCCAGAACGATGGGCGAGTGGTAGTTGGAATAGATGAACTCCAAAGCGGCCTGGACGCGGTCGGACAGGTGCTTCGTGCCGACTTTGGCCGGTTTGGGAACGGCAACGACGTCTGCGTCGGTGGTCGCCCTCAGGCATCGCAACATTAATTCAAGGAAGATGTGCCGCCCCAGGCGCTTGAAATAAATCGGGCGGGAGCGGGCCTCTTCGACCAGTCGGCTTATCAGCCTGTCGAAATCCCGTCCCAGGAACATATACGGGGGGGTTGTCGCCCAGTACATATCGTCTATGACCTGGCTGACCTGCATTATAACGCCGAATGTAAAACCCGCAAGCCACAATAGCGAAGGGGCCTGATCGACGTCGAGTTCCCTGACATGCCGTTGTATTGTCTGTATCGGTGCATGAGGAAACCCAGCCGGTATGAGCGCAATTTTACCCGGCGCGAAGATAAACTTCTTGTTGTCGATGCAGTACGACACCTTACCGGTCAGACCGATCGCCAGTTCGTCCTCGCGTTTGCGTTTCAGTGGGAGGCGTTTGCGTTCTACAGTTTTGCCGCAGTCGGCGGAAGTAATTTGTTCCGGCAGAATCAGTTTGGATATGCCGTCGCGCTCGATCCGGGGGATGATGCGCTGCTTGATAACGTCGTGGACCAATTCACGGTCGCTCTTCATGGCGATATTATACCGGAAAACAGGGGCTGGGGGCTAGGGATTAGGGACTTGGGAAAAAAACGGCATTAGGCATTGGTGGTACCCTGTAAAAGAGAATATTGAATATTGAACAAAGAATTTCGAATTTTGAAGTAAAAAAAGAAAAAGAAGATAAATGCGTTACTCGCGTGGAGTCTCATCTTCATTTCTTTTTTTCTGTTACTTCGAAATTCATAATTCCTTGTTCAATATTCATTATTCATCTTTTTATACCCGGAATTATAAAGACAAGACGCGCAACGACCCTTGACCACCAATGCCCAATGCCCTTATTCCTCCCGCAGTTCATCGGCGTGTTCGGCGACCTTGCGGAAAGCGGCTGCGTATTCGGCGATAACATCAGGGCGGTCGTGTTTGAACCACGGAATGCTGTAGGCCTTTTCCTTAATGCTCTCGCTGACCGGAAGGCTTCCCGGCCCCTGTCGGACGTCGCGCGATGCGTTGGCGATAACGGTGGGTTTGCCGTGGCCATAGACGTCCGCATCGTGAAGGGCGGGGTGGGTATGCAGCGGATTATTGATTCCGGGGTTTGTCTTAAAGCCCTCGGCGGTAACGGCCTGGCAGAATTTCTCGATTGGCAGTCCGCCCAGTTCTTCGGGTCGGTACAGACCCTTGGGGGCGTACCACCCACCCATTGTCGAACCTGAATCCGCCGGTGGACGGTGGGCCTTGATACCCGGCGTCCCTTCCAACAGGTCCCAGAAGCGGTTCATCGCCTTCTGAATCTCCTTGATGCGCTCGGGATAATGCTTCAGTTGCACACGCGCCAGCGAAGAGGCTATCTGGTTGAGGCGGTGCTTGTATCCGCCCAGGGGAACGCCGGCGAATTTCTTCAGTTCCGGATTGGTTACCTGTCCGGCCGCGTCGCTGTACATCGTCGGCAAACCCGTGCGTTCGTAGTGCCCGAAGGCGACAGCCCGCTCGAAAATGCTTTGGTCATTGGTAACGAGCATTCCGCCCTCGCCGGCCACCAGGCTCTTGCCGGCCATCATACTGAACGCGCCGACGTGCCCGATCGTACCGAGCATCCGTCCCTTGTACAGACCGCCCTGGGCGTGCGAGACGTCTTCGATGACCTTGACGTTGTGCTTTTCGGCAATGGCCATAATCTCGTCCATCTCGGCGGGATACGCGCAATTGTGCACGACCATGATTGCCTTTGTGTCTTCACCGATGCGGTGTTCAATGTCGGCGGGGTCTATGCAGAGGGTCTCGGCGAGGATGTCGGCGAAGTTCATGGTCGCCCCCAGAGACATCGCCGGAAGGGCGGCTGCCCAATAGACCGGCGACTGAACTATGACCTCGTCTCCGTGCCCAACGCCGCACGCCCACAACGCCCCAAGAAGCGAAGACGTTCCGTTGCAGTATCCCAGGGCGTATTTCACGCCGAAGTAATCGCAGATTTCGGACTCCAACTGCTTCGTAACGTCCGTTCCGCTCATCGCGCCGCCGCGACGAAGCATCTCCAGTACAGCCTGTTCGTCTTCGGTCGTGATAATAGGCCAGGTGAACAGATCGGCAGGGTCTTTCGTTACCGCCTTAGGCCCGCCCAGAATCGCCAGAGACTCTTTTACCGAAGGCGCTGTTTCTACCGATGACATTTTCTGCTCCTCTATATCCGAGAGGGGTAACACGACAACAACCATCCCCTGTTTTGAAAACGAGGCCGACGGGATTCGAACCCGCAACCACCGGATCGACAGTCCGGAACTCTAGCCAATTGAGCTACGGCCCCATGCGCATTTCCCTTTTGCTCACGAGGGAATTAACCCTTATACCGCAATAGGGCGGGAATTGTCAATAGCGATTTGGTCGAAATCATAGTTTCTGCGTCTTGCCGTTTCGCGACCAGGCCGGTACACTCCACACCTCTCGGAACTAAATAAAAAGGATACAACCAATGAAAATCGCGGTAATAGGCGGCGACGGGACGGGTCCGGAAGTAGTGGCAGAGGGTCTGAAGGTCCTCAAGGCGTCAGCCAAAAAGGTCGGCTTCGAGTACAAGACGAAGGATTTTAATGTCAGCGGCGACAGGTATCTCTCTGCCGGCGGGGACCCGGAAAAACCCTCCATCCCCATCATCAGCGAGGACGAAATCGAAGAGATGAGAACCTTCGACGCGATTTACCTCGGCGCTGTCGGCCACCCGGACGTAGCGCCGGGTATTCTGGAAAAGGGACTGCTGCTTCGGCTGCGTTTCGCGCTGGACCAGTACGTCAACCTCCGCCCCGTAACGCTCTATCCCGGCGTACCGTGCCCGCTGACCGATAAAAGTTCCGACGACATCGACTTCGTCGTCGTCCGCGAGAATACCGAGGGGCTTTACTCCGGTATGGGCGGTTTCCAGTATAAGGATACGCCCAACGAGGTGGCTACGCAGATAATGTGCAACACTCGCCAGGGCGTCGAGCGCGCCATTCGATACGCCTTCGACCTGTGCCGGAGACGAAACGACCGGAAACACCTGACGCTTGTGGCCAAGAACAACGTCCTGACATTCGCCCACGACCTGTGGTGGCGCGCGTTCAACGAGGTAGCCACCGAGTACGACGACATCGAGACTGATTACAACCACGTCGATGCCTGCTGTATGTGGTTCGTCAAGAACCCCGAATTCTACGACACGATCGTCGTGTGCAATATGTTCGGCGATATAATCACGGACCTCGGCGCGATGATCCAGGGCGGGATGGGCGTAGCCGCCGGGGGCAACATCAACCCCGCCGGCGTCAGCATGTTCGAGCCTATCGGCGGCTCTGCTCCTAAGTACACGGGCAAGAACGTCATCAACCCGATCGCCGCAATCGCCGCGATGGCAATGCTGCTGAGCGAGACGGGTCAGAACACCGGCGACGAAAAACTCACCGACGCGGGCCGGCGCGTCGAATCGGCAATAAGGTCCGTTACACCGAAGATGAAATCACAATCAGCAGGAAAGATGGGATTCACCACCACCGAGATCGGCGACCTTGTCGCAGAGGCCGTCGCAACCGCCGAGTAACATCGGCAAGGAGAACGAATATGAAACTGCAAGTAATCACCGATAACATTGTCGCTGTCGAAGGTTTCGAATCCGAGTGGGGCTTTGCCTGTATGATCGGCGAAGATATATTGTTCGACACGGGCGGCTCGTCCGAGGTGCTGCTTCACAACCTCTCGCAGGCGTCCGTCCAGCCCGAACAGATCAAAACGGTCGTGCTCTCCCACAGGGATGAAGATCACACCGGCGGATTTATGGGGCTGCTGGAGCGGAACCCGTCGATTCGTCTCGTGCTGCATTCCGATTTCCGCGAGGAATTCATTGAGCAGGCCCGACAATGCGGAGCCGAGGTTGTCCTGGCAGAGGGCTTCACCGAAGTTGCGCCCGACATTTTCGTAACGGGCTGCTACCCCACGCGCGAGCAGGCGCTGATGATAAAAACCGATGCGGGGCTTGTCGTCGTAACCGGCTGTGCGCACCCGGACCCCGTCCAGATACTCCAGAACATTCACGACAATATGGACGGCCCGATTGACTTGGTCTTCGGCGGGTTCCACCTCGCCAGCCAGAGCAGAGACGAAACGCTCGCTACGATAGAGGCCTTCCGCTCACTCGGCGTCAGGCGCTCCGGCGCATGCCACTGCACGGGAGAAAACGCCATCGGTGTTTTCAGGGAACAATACGGGGACGATTTCGTCGAAATCGGCGCAGGGACGATTATCGAAATATAGTAGTCGGAATCACAAGCCGACGGCCCTAGTACACTGTCCCGTGAATAAAGTGTAGCAAGCCTTCTTGCCGATAGGGTTGATAGAACCTTTAATCCGGCAAGGAGGCCGACCATGAAGAAGTACATCGTCGAATTGACAAGTAAAGAACGTTCCCAACTCAGGGAGATCATCAACGCCGAACGAATGGCGGCACACAAGCGGCGGCACGCACGGATGCTCCTGAAGCTGGATCAAGGCCCCGATGGTCCAGGCTGGTCGGACGCGCAGGTGGCCGCGGCATTTGATTGCACGGCCCGCAGCTCGGAGCGGCTTCGCCGGCGTCTGGTGGAGTGTGGCTTGGAGGCGGCATTGGAACATGGTAATCGTGGTAGTTATCGAGCCCGAGCCCTGGATGGAGTTGCCGAGGCGCACTTGATCGCATTGGCCTGTGGTGACGCGCCAGAAGGACGCAATCGCTGGACCGTACGATTGTTGGAAGAAAAAATGGTGGCGATGAACTTGGTGGAGTCGTGTAGCAAGTCATCGATTCACCGCACGCTAAAAAAAATGAACTTAAACCTCACCTGAACAAGTATTGGTGTATTCCAC
>JAUVIQ010000085.1 GCA_030592655.1 Planctomycetales bacterium
GACGGGAGTGAGTTTCGACTTCCAAAAGATGACCCTATCGACCAGCAGCGAGTCAAGCCAGTGGTGGGCCAGTATGGCTATTGCGGTGATGTTCGGGTTGGGTTTTGCGACGGTGCTGACGCTGATCGTCGTACCGACGCTGTATGTAACGCTTTACCGTGCGGCTGCTCATTTCGGTCTGGGCGGAATTCAAAAACCCGAAGAAGAACACGCCGATCACGTCAAGTCGCTGTATTGACTCGTTTATAAGCCTGTTCTGAAAAAGCGGTGGAAAAATCAGCGGCGGGGCGATAAAATGCCGGGCGGACGAGAACTCTTGTCGCCTCGCGTTGCTCTGGAAATGACATATGGCTGTTATGTTTTCACCGATGGAAGTTCTGGATGGCATCTGGCCTCTGGCAATACTTGCCTATGTCGTCAGCGTACTGCTTACGCCGGTGGTGCGATGGATTGCCTACCGCGCCAAAATAGTTGATCGACCTGATGACCTGCTCAAGCCTCACAGCCGGCCTATTGCATACCTCGGCGGCGTGGCGGTTTGCATAGGTTTTTTGGTTGCCCTGACCGTCGGCGCTGTTCTTTATCCAAACGTCCGGACACTGGCGATTGTGGTCGGCGTTGCCACTGTTGTTATCACGCTGACGGGCCTGCTGGACGACCTGCTGGACCTGAAACCGATGCACAAGGTAGCAGGTCAGGTAGTAGCAGCGGGGATACTGTTCGCAGGATTATGCACGCAAGGCATCCATATCTCGGCTGCGGGGATGTTCCTGGCTCCATTTGGACTGGAAGCACCGGATTGGTTGGCTGCGGTTTTCTCTGCCTGTTTAACCATGGTCGTGGTGATAGCGGCCTGCAACGCGACAAACCTGTTGGACGGACTGGACGGACTGGCCGGGGGGGTTACGGGCATCATCGCATTGGGGTTCGTTGGTCTGACGGTGTATCTTGCCTGTTACGGGCATCACCTTGACCCCGACAGGTTCCGTGTGATCCTTTGCCTGACAATGGCCGGGGCGGTGCTGGGATTCCTTCCGTACAACATTTACCCGGCGAGCATCTTTCTTGGCGATGCCGGTTCGATGCTGCTGGGGTTCTTCGTCGCGACAATAATTATGCTGTTTGGGCTGGAGGGTACAGGACGATGGTTCCTTGCTGCCTGCGTGATTTTCGGACTTCCGATTATTGACACTGCCCTGGCGGTTGTGCGACGGGTCATTTCCGGTGTGAACATCTTTACCGGCGACCGGAGCCACCTCTACGACCAACTGGTCGATCGCGGTATGAGCGTCAAGAAGGTCGTCGTGCTGTTCTACGCACTGGCGGTATTCGCAGCGGCACTGGGGGTCTGCCAGGCGATATTTATGCGGGCAAGGCACGCGCTGATAATGGATTTGGGCATACTGGCTGCCGTTGCGATTATTTTCGCCAAAATGGGAATGTTCCGCCCCGGCAACCACCATACACCTCGCATCACCGACGAAAGCGGACAGGAACAGGAATAGTCCTTTTCTATAATCGTTCAGCCAATATCTTGACGATCCGCTCGGCAGCGTGTCCGTCCCAAAGGTCGGGAATCCGCGATTCGCGCCAATTCCCGTCGATAACCTGTCGATAAGCGGAGATTATCTTCTCCGGGTCCGTTCCGACAATCTGATTGGAACCGATCTCGGCCGTTACAGGCCGCTCGGTATTTTCCCGCAACGTGATACACGGAACCTTCAGGATGGTGGTCTCTTCCTGAATCCCGCCCGAATCCGTCAATACCAGCCTCGCAGAAGAAGTCAGTTTCAGGAAGTCCAGGTATCCCACCGGGTCAATCAGTCGCAGGCCTGTCATTGCTTCAACCCGCCCCGCCAGGGATGAATTCGAGAGGTTCTTTCGCGTCCTCGGATGGATTGGAAAGACAATCGGAAGGTCCTGCTGAATCACCTCCAAGGCGTCGAGTATTCGCCCGAGCACAGCCGGGTCGTCCACATTGGCCGGACGGTGCAGCGTCAGGACGGCATAAGCACCGGCTGAAAGGTCCAGTTCGTCCAGTATTTTCGATGCGTCCGCCTTTTCCTTGTTCTTCAGGAGCGTGTCGATCATTACATTTCCGACGATGAAAACCTTCTCGGCAGGCACGCCTTCGCGTTTGAGATTATCGACGCCGCTTTGCTCCGTACAGAACAGCAGGTCGCTTATCGAGTCGGTAAGGACGCGATTGATTTCTTCGGGCATGGTCCGGTCGCCGCTTCGCAGACCGGCCTCGACGTGGATGAGTTTGACGCCGAGTTTGACAGCCACCAGCCCGCAGGCGATGGTGCTGTTGACGTCGCCGACGACAAGAACGGCGTCGGGCTTGTGTTCGAGGACGATCGGCTCGAAGGACTTCATAATCTCGGCAGTCTGGACGGCATGGCTGGCAGAGCCCACGCCGAGGTTGATGTCCGGCTCGGGGATACCCAACTGCCGGAAGAACAGGTCGCTCATCCGCTCGTCGTAATGCTGGCCGGTGTGGACCAGCATAGGCTGGATGGCCGATGCGGCCTTGTATGCCGCCATCAGCGGGGCAATCTTCATAAAATTAGGACGAGCGCCGACTACGTTGATAATCTTCATGCTTTTTCCTTCCTGTCCGGCTAGGGCACGACTCTATATCGTCATTATAAGCCCACCTGTAAAGATTTCTCTTTGACGGGCCGGAAAGTTGTGATACGCTCACAGTGCTCCTGCTCATCCGTATCGACTGTCAAAGGAGGCAGAACCAGTGTCGGGGTCGGGAATTGTACGAGGGGCGTTTATATTCGGCTTGCTGATCTGGATGGTTTGCTCGCAGACGGCTTCAGCCGAGACGTATATTCTCTACGCTGACGTGAGCGTGGGCGTAAAATTCGATTCTGACAACACCTCTACCCCAAGCCAGCCCTGCACGATAACCAGCCCCCCTACTGATTCTCAGACAGATTACATGCTTGTCCGGTTCGATTTTACGGGCTGGCAGAGTGATACAATCGTCTCAAGTGCCGGGTTGCGTCTCACCAGGTCCGGTGGCCAGAACCCAAGCCCTTATATCGTCTATGCTTACGGATTTTGCGGCAGCAACACGGATTGGTATCTCGCCCCACAGAACGCGACGGGACTTTGGCAATACTACGATAGCGGTGGCGACGACGATATTCCCTGGAAGAACAGCTCGGGCCAAGCCGATACTATTGAGAATGCGGATTATTGGCTTGGCGACAGCGGCGGCACCTGGGATGGGGAAACTCTGGAAATTTCGCTCAATGCCGCCAAGGTGCAAAACTGGATCGCCGGCGTGACGCCTAATAATGGGCTGAGGCTTCAGAGCAATAAGACTTCGGTTCCTTATTTTTACGGCAGCGGCGCGGCGAACGCGGCGGACCGCCCGGCTTTGATTATCGAGGCGGATGCCCCCGAACCGGCCGGCCTTGTACTACTGACCGTTGGCGCAATCGGCCTGCTCGCCAAACGCCGCCACAGACGAATTGGATGGTAGCGACGTTATATGGGCAATATTTTCCACTATGAATTTCACCGGTAATATACTGCCGGGCGTGTTAATCAATTGGCGGTGGTATAAGCTAACCTGCGTGGTGAAAGCGTTCGGCATGAATTTTGTCCAGCATTTCAGCCAAGCGTTCCGTAAGATAGCGACGAGTGTATTGCGCCATTTCCGGTAACGGGGCTGGTGGATCGAGATGTTGTTGCTTTCGGAACACGATTAGAGCGTCCAATACGATGCGTGCGGCGCCTTCGGCGTCGTTGCAGTCTGCGCACGGGACGCCCACGGATATCAGTTTGTCGGCCATATGTCCATTGGGCACAACAGCCAGGATATACCTGCGAGCGGCAAGGTACTCGTAGAACTTTGTTGGAATGGCTACGTTTTCAAACTTCGGTCCACCGATGAGCAGGGCAATGTGGCTACGACCAAGCTCCTTTAGCGCGGCGGCATAATCCAGTCTTGACTTCAAGTCAAAAAATTCCGTCACTCCGGCCTTGTCGATCTCCCTGGCGAAGGCATCGGCTCCGGAGCCAATGAATCGCACACGTATCTCTCCCTTGCCAATTAGTCCCCGCTGCTTGAGAATCCTGATGCCTTCGATTATCGCTGTAGGCTTGCGATCAGAGGTCAGGCTTCCGAGATACGTCATTGTCATCGGGTATTGGGGCTGCGGTGAGGGCAAGTTCGTGAAATCGTCTTCATCGAATCCGTTCGCAAGGGTCAGGAACTTGCCCTGCGGCTGGTCCGGGTAAGCCGCACGATACACCTCGGTGAGCGGGTCAGTGACTTGAAGTACCCGCTCAGCCATGGTGACCCATTTACGTTCCCATCTTGTGAACAGCCAACGTTGCAGGACGAACGGATATTCCTGAACTCCACCCTGCATCCAGGGATCTCGGAAATCCATGATCCACGGCAATCGCGTGAATTTTTTGACATATGCGGCGACAACGTGATCCGACCAGGGATTTCCGGTGCTGTACAACGCATCACAGGACCTGGCTAGCGCCAGTGCCTTTCGTATAGCGGGGGGAATCCATGTTGATTGGCGATCCGGCCAGTAGGTCAACGTTCGAAGCAACAGGGACAGGGTAGAGCCGCGAGCGAGTATATCGAGGCCGGAGGTCCCTCTGGACTCCGGATGCTTTTCTTGAGCAGAGCCCTTCTTAAGCAGGTGTTTTGTCCTGCTCGCAGCGGACCGCAGTTCGGCGGCAGTTTTAACGAGCCAAGGATGAAATCTGTCCAAGCCGATTCTGTGTACTTCTGTTTCCGGCGGAATCTCGCCATGTGGATCGGGCCCCATATGCAGCTTCGGCTCATGTGTGAGGACGACTGGTTGCCAGCCGAACTGCCGGAGATACTTACAGAACTTGAGAGTGCGCATCCGACCCACCCCCTCGTCGGGCGGAAAGTGATACGCGACCATCAATAATCTTTTCATCTCGTTCTCTCAGTCATCCCTTTTGGGGCGTTTGTGGAAAACATTAGCCGCTCGCCGCAACGATCCCATGGCAAAGTTCACGTCGCGTTCGGTGAACACGTCGAATCGTCGGGCGATGACGCAATAGATTGCACCGAAGACCAAAAGCATGGCCGGTAGTTTAACGGGAATCGGCATAGGCAGCCAGCGCATCGCAAAGGCGGGTATCGCTGCAAAGAGCATGATCAGACCGGTTTTGAACAGATGTCGTATGGGAATCAATCGCAATACGGGACGCTTGGTAACGTGTGAGATCAAGCCGATTAGTACGAAGGTACTGATGGCCATCCCAAACACCGTTCCTATCGCCGGGCCGGCAAAGCTCCATATGGTGCCTCGGCCGAAATGAACAATCACCAGAGTAATCACCACGTTGACCGCCAGAGCCGCTGCTGCCGCCACAATCTCCAGCCTATTGCGCCCCACCGCGCGAAGAATCGTGCCGAAATATGCTATCCTCAAGAACAGGGCGAAACAGTAAATACCGAACGGAACAGCGCTTATGAGGTATTTCGGGCCGTATAGAAGAACCATCACGTAGTCTGGGCAGAGCAGGAAAAACCCCACCACTGGAAAAACAAAAGCTGCCCCCTTACAGGCAGCGGTCCGCCACAAGTCAAGCATCTGGTTCGTCTTTCCATTGGCGGCCAGCTTGCTCATCTCAGGTGTTATTGAATGTGAAAGACTGATGATTACAAGCATCACGAACGGTATCTGGATGGCGCCATTTGCATATTCAGCGAACTTCTTTGTGTCAAAGTAAACGGAGATGACGGCCTTGTCGAACTGGAGGCTCAATTGACCGACTATAACGGCCGCCAAAAGGGGCCAGGTGTAGGAGAATTGTCGGCGCACGTTGACCCAAGCGATCCCCGCGAAGCTTATGCCGACACTCTTTTGCAGCAGGCAGATTCCAACGGCGGCACTGATAAATTCCCACGCGACGACAGATACGATTACCCAATGAATGTCCATTCTCATTGTAAATGGCAATACGATGCAGGTGCTTCTCCCGATAGCCTGGATCAGGTTGTACACCAACACCAGATGGGCCTTATCCGCGGCGATCAGGGAATTAGGCACAAGGATGGTCACCTGGTTCAGGATCGCGTAGGGTACCAGAAATATCAGAAGAGAAGTGAGGGTTGGGTTGGACATGGCGGCTGCAATCGGGCGTGAGCTCAGCAGCATGACCAGTCCGATCACAAGCCCGACGGCAGGGCCGATCAGTAGCGACTGGCCAACGAAAGACTTCCGCTCCAGGTCGGACTGTGAGCGTGGGAGGAAGAAAAGCATGGAGGATGCCAGGTTCAGCCCCATGATGGCCAGCAGCGTGCGATATACGAAAAATACCTGCCGGTAGGTTCCATATACCTCTTTGCTGAGCAACCTGCTTAGAATGGCGGCTACGACCAGCGCGGCTACGTTACTAATGACCGCCCCGGAAGCGACGAACATTGTACGTTTGCGAAGGTCAGGCATGTTTCCCCTCTCTGGACGTAACAATCTCTGTCGCGGCGGAGCACGAAAAACCCACAATAAGATTTCCGTAAGGGACCAACATAATAATCAAATGAACATTTATCACTGAGGACAACGATCGTATATGGCCACGAGCCATGGTCGTCGAGGGCGAACCAGCCTGTAAAGGCGACGTATCCAACTGCTTCCGATTCCATAATCTTTGATATACCCGAAGTGCCGCCGCCATCCTATCCGATCCGGAAAGGAATCCTCGGAAAACACATGGAGATGTCCGTACATCGGCGTCAGCTTACCGCAGTGGATGCATACAGTCTCCAGTATCCGCTCTTTATAAGGCACGGAAATGACAACATGGCGATCAGCGCATTGCAGGAGCCGTTCGAAGACGTCAAGCCAGCACGGGATATGTTCCAGGACTTCCAGACAGGTAACGAGTTCATATGATTTGGGTTCTGCCTCTAAATCCTCAAGATACCCCGCTTGAACGTGGAGGTTTGGGTATGTTGCCTTGGCCTCCTCGATCCTTTCCTGTGAAATATCGATTCCCAGGTGGGTTTCAGGTTGGCGGTGTCGGAGCACATAGGCGAGCCAGTGGCCGCGATCACAGCCACAATCCAGCAGCGAACGGGTATCCTTGGGAATAAAACGAAGGAGCTGTCGAAACCGGCTCCAATCCCGAGGCTGTAAAGTTCCATATATCTGTCCATCTTCGGTTCTGGCCTCATAGACATCTCGATTTGTCAGCAAATCACCCGTCGCCACAGATTGTCTCCTTAGGGAAAAAGACTTACGGCAAAGATGTAGGCGTTCGCCGCATTGATCCTTGTTGTTCCTTCCTTGGCTGCACCAGTATAATGAGCCGGCGCCAGGTTTGCAATAGCGCCGCAACCGGCCTCTGGAAACCTTACCGGTAGCGCGTTATAATTCGGCGTGTCCGGCACGCAGGTTTCGATGATTAAGAATATGTCGGATCGAACCGATATCTTATCAGTAATGGCCAAGAGGAACCCATGAATGAGAGTTGCATACGCGAATGACAGGTTGGACTACTACCTTCCGGAGTTGGAGGACTCCATGCTGGACGTTTCGCCCACGCCTCCTTTGTGGATGCATGTTTTCTCCTGGCTCTTGTTGGGAGTTTTCGCCCTCCCGGTGGCGCTGCTTTTCAGGATGGGCAATCGGGGCGAGGCTTTCTTGCTCCTGGCGATTCCGTACACGGTTATCTGCGTTATGAGTCCATTCATTGGGCTTTGCCTGCTGTTCATGGCCTCACTGGCGGATGTGATTTCGGGGATCGAGAGCGGCTTTTTCACCATCAGCAAGTTGATGGCGATCATCCTCGGGTTGCGGTTCGTGGTGGGCCTGTTGGGGCCTGGAGGTCGATTTCGCATCCCGACGGAAATCAAGATTATGGGTGTCCTTGTGTTCTGGTACCTGATCGTGTTGGCCTGGTCGCCTGTTGTGCTGGTTTCGGCGATCAGCACCCTGTCGATGTTGCTGTTGTCGCTGCTGCTGGTCATGATTGTGGATATGGTCCGGACGCCGGCTCATTTGAGGTGCGTTCTTGGCTACGTGGTGCTGGGGTCGGTGGTTGTGAGCATCATTGCCCGGATATCCGGTCCGGTGGCGCAAACCTGGACAGAGCGGGTTTCCCTGGAGGCCTTTAACGCGAACCATTTTGCCTACACTTTGGCGTTTGGGCTCTTTTCCGCAATTTTTCTGTTGTCCCAGTCGCGACGGTTCCTGGCAAAAGTTGCGTACGTCTTGGCCATTATTTTGCTCCTCGTCGGGATTATTGAGTCCCAAAGCCGCGGCGAATATCTGGCAGTAACCGGCGCTGTGGCCTTGGGCGTCCTGGTGAGTTTTCGGGAGCGTTTCCGCCAAGTCCTGCTGGGGCTTATCATTCTGGGCATGCTATTGTTCGGAGCGTTCCTTTTCATTACCAGGAGCGGCGTCATGCCGCAGAAGGCTATAGAGCGCCTGGAACAGCCTTTGTCCCAGGCCGGCGAAACTCGTTTGGCCATTTGGCGGGTGGGCATGAAGACCGGAATGCAACGCCCACTGATGGGCTGGGGCGCCGGCTCGTTCCCATATGCGACCCATACGTTGCGCGATCCGCACAACAACTATCTACAGGTTTTCGTTGAGTCGGGGGTGCCAGGCTTGGCACTGTGGCTGTTTGCGTTGTTTCTGGTTTCTATGAAGGCGTTTCGGTCACGACCGCGGTCCATCTGCTTTCTTGCGACCGGGTTTATTGGCATGATCCTGTTGGCTGGCGTGACCTTGAATACGCTCAAATCAAAGGTTGCCTGGTGCGAGATCGGAATTATCCTGGTTATCTGGAGGTTGTCCCAGGCGGCGGTGAATCAGGAACATACCGACTGGTCGGATGAGGAATCGATGCGGTACGAGCCGGCAGCGACGGAGTCGTCGTCCGGTGATGGCGGACGCTGACGAAGCCAGCAATAAGACAGTTATTGAAGCGGTGGAGTCTTCATCTTCGCGCGTTTCCGCGATAATTAATTGTCGGAAGACTGTAACCATGCCGTGAAATAATGGATTCTCATGAGAAAGGTCGGGCAACATTGACAGAGAAGAAGGACATGGAATGTGCGACAGAAATGCCGCTGGTCACGATAAACATTGTTACCCGAAACCGCAGAGATGCCCTGAAAAGGGCAATCGAGTCAGCTTATGCTCAGACGTATCGCCCGATAGAGTTGGTCGTCGTGGACAATGATTCCAGCGACGGGTCGGTAGAAATGGTCGAGCGCGACTTTCCTGATGTCAAAGTGATCCGTCTGCACAGGAACATCGGTTGCCAGCCGGGACGCAATATCGGGATGAAAAATAGCCGGGGGAAGTACATCTTCAATCTCGACGATGATGGCGTGCTGGAACCCCATGCGACTGAGAAGATGGTGGCTCGCTTCGAGGATGAGGAGGACGTCGTCTTGGTTGCCGCGGCCATTGAGCCCCTTGTGCCGGAGCGGTCTCACCTGATCAGGCAGGTCCGCTGCACAACAGAACGGTACATTGGGAATTTTCCCGGCGGTGCTTCGGGCATTCGCCGTTCCGTGCTGGATGATGCAGGCTATTTCCCCGAATATGTCCGTGGACACGCCGAGGCCGATCTCGCCTTGCGCATCATCGACAAAGGCTACGAAATGGTCTATCTGCCCGATGCCATAATGTACCATGACGTCAGTGATATCGAACGCAACAAAAACACAGTTGCCTATTACGGAATCTGGCATCGCCTGGAAACGGCATACCGTCTCGAACCGTGGGGGCGGTGCCTCATCAACGGCCCATGGAAAGCTTTGATGGACTTTGTACGTGCCGTTCGTGAAGGTTCGCTGGCGGGCTATTTCCGAGGCGTCTTTCGTTTTCTCCACAATCTGCCGGATATTCTCGCCAGGCGGAAGCCCGTGAGTAAATGGGCAACGCAGAAGGTCGATTTTCTGAATTACAATTACGTTACCGATGGGCAACGGTCCCGCAGCTTCAGGCGGTACCCGTTACGGCGGGTCGTCTGGGATCGACTGCGAAAAAGGCATCTACTGTCGGCCCCCGAAGCGGATGCTGCCGCGGTCATTGAATCATCAGAATAGTACTCCTCCGGGACACTTTCGTCTGAGGCCGGGAAGTAAAATGGTAACAAAAAAACTCCGCATCCTAATGCTTAGCCCATGCGAACCATGTCCTCCCTGTGGTGGGTGGTCAATTGTAGTATATAACGACCTGTTAAACTTATGCCAATTGGGCCATGAGTTGCACTTATTGGCGATCACATATGATATTCATGCCGACATCGAGCAGGCAAGAAAGATATGCCCAGCCGATTATTTCTACAAGTGCAAGCTTCCTCGTTGGTTACAAGTAATCGCAAATACAGGGAAGCGCCTGCCTTACACCATCACCCGACATTTTGACCGGAAACTGCTGGCGCGGGCGAGGGAGTTACTGCGCAACAGTAAATTTGACGTTGTATTGGTGGAAGATGAGGTGATGGCTGCGTATGGCCCTGTGCTGCGAGAGGAGTTCGGAGTCCCCTTCTTTGTACGCGGACACAATGTCGGAACCCAGGTACTGCAAAGATTTGTAAAGGAGCAAAAAAACCCTATCGTGAAAATGCTTGCGATGAGACAAATGAGCAAGTATGCCCGTTACGAAAAGGCCGTTCTCGATGAGTCGGATGGCTTCAGCATGATAACGGAGGCTGATGCGATGGAGCTCAAGAGGCTATTTCCGGAGTTGGAACCATCTGTAGTATCGGCGGGGACAGACCTGGACTACTTCCAGCCCGGCAACCAGGCACGAGAGCCGGATTTGATCGTTCATGTCGGCAGCCTGACGGCCTTTACGAAGTTAGAGGCGATGATCTGGTTCTGCGAAAGCGTGCTGCCGTTGATCCGCCGGCAGCGGCCGAATGTTCGGCTCGAGTTAGCGGGCTACGCACCTGCAAAAGCATTCGCGAGGTTTGAGGGCGTGAATGTTCTCGGTCAGGTACCGGACATCCGACCGCACCTGACACACGGCAGGGTCTTCGTTGCGCCACAATTTGTGGGCAGTGGAATACGACTTAAAATCCTGAACGCCATGGCTACCGCGAACGCCCTCGTATGCACACCCGTTGCCTGCGAAGGCATCGGCCTTGTCAACGACGAGCACGCTCTTGTTCGCGAAGACGCCGAGGGTTTTGCTCAAGCCGTTCTGTCGATTCTTTCAGACAATGAACTGGCCGAACGGTTAGGGGCCAAGGCCCGTAAATTCGTTGAAGAAAAATACAATTGGAAGATAATCGTTGAGGGACTTGCCAAATTGCTTTATCAAGTATCCCAAAAGGGTCCTTCGTGAAAAGAGCATCGCTTGCGAGTTGCGAAACCTGATTTCGTGCCTGCCGAGACGGTAGCCGAATAGTGAATAGGAAAAC
>JAUVIQ010000251.1 GCA_030592655.1 Planctomycetales bacterium
CGCCGACGAGCGGATAATCGCCCAACTGAAAGAAGGATTCAAACTCATCGGCGGTTCCGAAGCACTGGCAACGGCAACTTCGCATTGACTTTACCGGGCAAGTTCATTATAAGTCCACAGATTACACGCCTGCCTGCCGGCAGGCAGGGACAAGATTGAGATAAAGCAGGAGAATATACGTTATGCCAATGACAGATGATGAAATTTTCCAGAAGGTTACAGAAACGCTCACCGAGGCGCTTGGCGTCGATGACGACGAAGTTACACCCGACGCGACGCTTACGGGCGATCTTGGGGCGGAATCTATCGACTTTCTGGACATTGTATTCAGGCTTGAGAAAACCTTCAGTATCAAGATACCGCCCGGCGACCTGTTCCCGGACAACGTCCTTAACAATCCCGAGTTCGTAGCCGACGGAAAAGTTACCGACGCCGGACTGGTACAATTCAAAGAGTCGATGCCGCACGTTGATTTCGGCGACTTCGACCAGGACCCCGACGTCAACAAACTCTCGGAACTGTTCAAGGTCCAGACGATAATCAACTACGTCAAAAACAAAACCGCCGGGTAAGAACGATTTCCAATTTCCAATTGTCGATTTCCAATTGAACAGAAGAAAAAGATAGACAAGTAGCCGCAAACGTCGCGACTACGGTGCTGAAGCCTCTTTTTTTCTTCTTCTAAATTGGAAATTGAAAATTGGAAATTGAAAATGGAGTTGTCGTAAATGCGTTGGATTTGGATTGATCGTTTCGAGGAATTTTCGCCGGGCGTTTCGGCCGTTGCCGTCAAGAACGTCTCGCTGGCTGAAGAGCACCTCCACGACCAT
The DNA here is from genome assembly GCA_030592655.1 of Planctomycetales bacterium. Classification (GTDB taxonomy): domain Bacteria; phylum Planctomycetota; class Phycisphaerae; order SM23-33; family SM23-33; genus JAUWNJ01. The sequence goes on from JAUVIQ010000251.1 coordinate 831, forward strand.
TGGGAAGACTTTCCGGTCATGCCGGTGAGCCTGATGATCGAAGGAATGGCCCAGACGTCGGGAATACTCGTCGGGCAGGCACGCGATTTCCGCGAGAAGGTCATTCTCGCCAAAATATCCAAGGCCGAGATCGCCGAACCGGTCGTACCCGGCGACCAACTGAAATATCACACCGAAATAGTAACGATAACCGACCAGGCAGCCAGCACTCACGGAACCGTCTCGAAAAACGGTAAAGACATCGGCACGATCGACCTTATGTTCTCGCACATCGACCAGAATCTCGCCGGTACGAAATTCCCCGAAGAAAACTTCGTTTTCACCGGCCAGTTCCTCCGCCTTTTGGCGGGTTTTGTGGAGACGCCGACCAAATGAATGATCGCCGCGTCGTAATCACAGGACTGGGCGTCGTTACCGCCGGCGGACTCGGGATAGAAGAACTCTTCGCGAACATCTGCGCGAAGGCTCAAAACGTCAAACGCATAGACTTATTCGACCCGTCCGGTTTCGGATGCCAGGTCGCCGGTCAGTTGGACGACTTTTCCGCCCGCAAATTCGTACCCCGCTCTTATCGCAAAGCCGTCAAGGTAATGGCCCGCGACATCGAGATTGCCGTCGCCGCCGCCGACCTGGCAGTCCGCGACGCCGGTATAACCACCAAGGGTATCGACGAAAACGCCGTCGATATAGACCCCGCCCGTTTCGGATGCAACATCGGAGCCGGACTTATCTGCGCCGACCTGAACGAACTCGGAGCCGCGGTTAACACCTCAGTTACCGACGGGAAATTCGACTTCAAAAAATGGGGCAACGAAGGAATTAGCAACCTCACACCGTTGTGGTTGCTGAAGTATCTTCCGAATATGCTCGCCTGCCATGTAACGATCATCCACGGAACCAAGGGACCTTCCAATACGATAACCTGCGGCGAAGCCTCCGGGCATCTTGCAGCCGGTGAGGCAGCAAGGACAATCGCCCGCGGAGCCGCCGATATCGCCATCGCAGGCGGAGGCGAAAGCAAAGTCAACCCGATGAACCTGCTGCGGCAGACGCTCCTGGAGCGGGTTACAACTACCGGTAACGAAAATCCCGCCCAGGCGTGCAAACCATTCGACGCCGATGCCGACGGGACCGTTATCGGCGAAGGCGGTGGACTGGTTATCCTGGAAGACCAGTCGCACGCTGCCGATAGAGGCGCGCGGGTCTATGCGGAATTCGCCGGATTCGGGGCGGGAAACAACCCGGATGGGATGAATTATCTCGAAGAGCCCAAAGGCGACGGGGAAGCGCGAGCGATATCGGCTGCTATTGCCGATGCCGGAATCTCGCCGGAGCAGATCGACCTGGTCATCCCCCACGGTACGGGCGTACCGGCGGAAGACGCAGCCGAGGCCGATGCCATCCGCCAAACACTTGGCCAACGGGCCGACACCGTTCCGGTCGTCCCGCTGACGGGTGGATTCGGAAACCTCTTCGCCGGCGCAGGAGCCGTTCAGCTGTCCGTCGCCGCTATGGCGCTGCACAAGCAGACGATCCCGCCGGCAGTCAACTTTGAAAAACCCGCCGAGGCTTACCGGCTTAATGTTCAAATGGAACAGACCGATGCGAAACTGCAATACGCCCTCTGCTGCACGCACGCCACCGGCGGACAAAATGCAGCCATCGTGCTGAAACGATACGTAAAATAGGGTAAAATAGGGGACGCTAACCCTATTTTTACTTGGGAAACGGTGTTGAAAATGTGTATGTGATGATTGGGAAGGTAAAAATAGGGTTAGCGTCCCCTATTTTACGGGACTAGGGAATAGTGAGACGACGAGTAGTCATAACGGGAATGGGATGTGTTACTCCGCTTGGGCGTGATGTCGAATCGGTATGGTCGGCTTTGCTTGGAGGTAAAAGCGGTATCAGCACCATCGAACTGTTCGACGCCGAAACGTTTCCAACGACATTCGCCGCACAGATAAAGGATTTTCAACTTCCCGACGCCCTGGCCCAAACCGGAAAACACGACTATGTCGGAAGGCAGACCGGATTCGCCCTGGCAGCCGCCTTTGAAGCGTGGAGCCAGTGCGGGCTGGATGAATCAAACGGGCACGACCCAGCCAGGATGGGAATCTACCTCGGTTCGGGCGAAGGAAGCCTGGATTTCGACAACTTCACCTCCCTGCTGATAGACGCCTGGGGCGATGACGGAAAACTCGATACCGTCCGATGGGCAAAACTGGCGTTCGAGCGAATGACCGTTCACCGCGAGCAGGAGCAGGAAGCCAACATGGTGGTCTCGCACCTGGCTGGGCAGTTCAACATTCAGGGACCGGCCTTCAACATCCTGACCGCCTGCGCCGCCAGCACCCAGGCCATCGGCGAAGCGACGATGATCATCCGCCGGGGCGATGCCGACGTAATGATGACCGGCGGGGCACACAGCATGATCCACCCCTTCGGCGTAACCGGATTCAACCGTCTCAACGCCCTGTCCACCCGCAACGACGAAATAGAAACCTCCTCACGCCCGTTCGACCTTACCCGCGACGGATTCGTCCTCGGTGAAGGCGCAGGAATCCTGATACTGGAAGAGTACGAATCCGCTCGCAAACGTGGTGCTAAAATACTGGCCGAAATCATCGGCTTCGGCTCCAGCGCAGACGCATTCCGCATCACCGACCAGGACCCGGACGGTAGCGGCGCCGCCGCAGGTATGCGGGCCGCACTGGCAGACGCCGACGTAACTATCGAGCAGATAGACTACATCTCCGCACACGGAACCAGCACGCCGCA
>JAUVIQ010000009.1 GCA_030592655.1 Planctomycetales bacterium
CATCACGTCCAGACCGGCCTGGCATATCTTCCATTCGACGCCGCCTGCGTTCGTGGTTTTTTCCAGCGCCGCATCGACGCATCGCCTGGCGGCTTCAGCCAGTTCAGGTCCAACACCATCACCCGTAATCAGTGTTACAACGTGCGTTTTCATTACCTGTCTCCTTTTATTATCAGGTACGCCGGTGAACGAGCGCGGGATGCTATCAACGGACGCGGGGAAGGTCAACCGTTCACACAAAGGAAAATGAAAATATTTTTACGCAGCGCCCCTGGGGGCGCTGCGTGGTTTTTTTATGCGACGAAAATCCGAACCGTTATTTCTTTACTGTTACTTCCACCGAAGCGTAAGCGGTGTTGTTGTACAGGTCGGTAACGCGGACGGCGATGCGGTGCGTGCCCGGTTCAAGGTCGGTGATCGTCGTCGAGAATTTCTCGCTCTGCGAGTCGCAGATACCGTCTTCCGGCGGGAGACGGTGCCACTCCTTGTTCGAATCGACGGCGTAATAAATCCGGCGGATTCGGCTAAGCGAGTCGGAGGTCTTTCCGGTCAGGCGAACCCTGCCGGCGGCGAGAGGTTTGGCGGTAAGATCGACGATTACCGGCTTGGTGTTGTCGGCGACAAACTGACGGGAGATACGGGCCGCGGTCAGCGCCGCTGACGGCGCATTACTCGGAGCGTCGGTAACTTCCACGCGAACCTCGTAATGACCGTCGGGTACCGCCTGCGTGTCCCAGGCATACTTCGGCTTGGTGGATTTATCGAGAAGTTTTATCCATTTTTCGCGTCCGACGCGCCGGAAATAGAAGGCGAATTGCATCTTGTCGCCGTTGGGGTCGGAAGCCTTGGCCTGGATAGTCCGAAATCGCATTGGCCCGGCGGCTCCTTTGCCCGGAGCGGGTCCGGCCCCGGCAGCGACTTGGACGGCCGATACGGCAGGAGCAATGTTGCCGACCTGGTGAATCAGCGTAACACGATTGACCGACGGGCTGGCCGAGCCCTCGCCGACAAGCGTCAGGCGATATTGGAGGAACCTCCCAGCCGGGGATGCTATCGGCAACCAACCGGCTCCGACAATCGTTTCGGTGGACCAGTCGGACCAGGTTTTCTCATCCGGTTTTGCGACGTTTCCGCTTCGCGTGGCGATGGTAACGCCGCATCCGGCGGAGATTTCGGCGCGAACATTCATCGTACCCCACCCGGCAATCTGCTTGGCGGTGAAGACCTTCGAGATGATCGTACCTTTTTTCTCGTAGCCTTTACCCAGAGCGAAAACACCACCGTTGCCGGCGGTTCCCATGTACAATCGGCCTTTGGTATCCGTCGCCAACGCTGTGATGTCCTTCGGGTCCAGTTTCGCGATTGCGTATATCTGTTCACCGTCGGTATTGACGGTGAATACCTGCCCGCCGTGGCCGGTGCCGAGCGTCAGGACGCCGTCCCGCATCACCATCGCCAGGATGGTTATAGGTCTGCGGAAGATGGTCTGGACGAATCCGTCGGTTCCTATGCGATAGACGGCGTTTCCTTTGCCCGACGACGAACTGGAAGGCGTCGAGCGGCGCGGGGTCGAACTTCGCCTCGAAGACATCATGCGACGAAGAATTTCCGGTGGAATCTGCTTCCGAACCGGAGCGGACTTCTTCTTCGGTGGGGCAACGGCGCCCACCATTCTGAATTTACCGTCCTTTCCTCTAATGAGTCTTACCCGCTTCGTTTTCGCCATGCCTTTATTAACCGATCCCGCCGACTTGCTTTCGGGTTTGACCAGCGACTTTTTCAGCGATTCGAGTCCCAAGGCTTTTTTATCCACCCGTTTGGCCGGTGCGGTTGTAACGGGCTTCTTTTTCGCCGGTCTTGTTGTTGGTCTTGTAGTGGTTTTGCCTGCCGGTTTCTTCAACTTGGGTTTGGCGGGTTTTCCTTTGACGTCGTTGGACGGCGCTTCGCCGTTGGATGAGGCTTTGGACGAATCGGAAGTGGCGGCGTACAACGTACCGTCGGGGCCGACTATCAGGCAGGAGATTTCCGCTTCACCCGCGTCGTAGAGGATCCGCCCCTTCTTCTTTTTCGGGTCCAGTTCGATTATCAGTCCTTTTTCGCCGGTACCGGCGTATAACAGGTCGCCCTTTTTCGAGGCCGTCAGCGAGAGGATGTTCTTCTCGTCGCTGTCGTAGATAACCTCTGCCTTGCCGTCGGACTTGACGTGATAGATTTTTCCTTCCGCGCCGGTGGCTGCGTAGAACGACCCGCGAGGCCCCGGCAAGACGGACCAGACCGAAGCGACCTTCTTGTCGGTCCAGACCTTCTTTACTTTGCCTTTGCGGTCGATTTGATAGATTCCCGCGTCTTTCCCGCACGTTCCGGCTACGAGTTTATTGCCGACGAAGACCATGCTCCTTATGAGCACGCCGGGAAGTTGGGCGAATTTGACGAGTTTATCGCCATCGACGCGATAGATCGTCGCCTTCGGCGCAGCGGCTACATAGACCTCGCCGCGCCGGTCGATGACCAATGCCGAGATCATTCCGGTCTTTTTGACCGGCTTGACAATCGTCTCAAGCGCGCGGGAGAGTTTGACTTCGCCCAGGGACGTAATAATTGTTTTGGACAACTTACCGGAGGCGAATTGCGCCTCGGTGGAATGGCTCCACGTTACCGGACTGACCGCCCAGGCCATCGAAACCACCGCCAGTACAGACGCTGCAATAATAATACCTTTTTTCATCATTCTGTCCTTTGTGTAGAAGATAGTAATTCGTAATTGGTAATTAGTAAAAAAATACCAAAGATAGTAATTGGTAATTAGTAATTGGTAATTGGTCAAAAAATACCCGATGCCCAATTACGATTTACCATTCACCAATTACGATTTACCAATTACGAATTACGAATTACGAATTACCAATTACTATCTTTTCCTCACTATCATAACTACGACGCCGATGGCGAACATCAATATCGGCCAGGCGAGTCCGAAGATTATCTTCACGTTAAGCATCGTTCCCGGCGCGATTTGTTTGATAGGTTCAACAATGGCCGGTCCTGCGCCGATGTATTCGTCTCTTCCGACCAGATGATAGACGCTGTTGATCAGCAGGTCCACGTCGGCGACAGGCGGTGGTTCAGGCGCGATGGTTCCATCTTCGCTGAGCTTGAACACCGGGTTCTGCAAGTAGTAGTCGGTAAAGCTTTCGCCCACAGCCAGGACGATAATGCGTGCCTGTTCGTTTTCAATCTGTTTAGTCGCTTCGACAGCGACGGCGAACGGCGGGATAAGGTCGCCGCTATCGGGGTCGGCTTCGAGAGGATCTCTTTGCTCTACTTTCTCGATGAACGCTTCTATATCGGAGATGGCCCACACCTCGTTACGTCCTTTGGGAATCGCCAGGATGTCCTTAATAATCGCACCGGTCTTGCTGTCGGAAACGGCGGTTATCGGGCAGGCGTTGTACCAGTACATCCGTCGGACCTGGAGAGGTTTTCCGATTACATGGTCGGTGAAACTCGACAATGGCATGAAGTTCCATTGCACCACTTCCAGTTTGAATTTGCCCGGGGCGCGCGAATCAGGCTTGGTCTGAATTACGCGCAAAGCCGTCCTGACATCAATACCCCAGTCCTTCCGCAGGTAATCGCCGAAACCGTAACGTGCCGGCATGGTCATACCGGCCATGTACCTCGGTCGGAGGAAACCGGTCAGGAATATAGCGGGCGTTCGTCTGGAAATGACCTTGCGAACCTTTTCGACCTCTGCGTCGCTCCATTGCGACCCCTGTTGAGGCATTCCCCGTGGCATCGGCGACGGTTCCGGCGGAGGAAGAATTAACAAAACCTGCGGGCAATCTTTTCTCTTCGGCAGCGGCGGACCTTCTTTGCTTTCTTTTGCTCTCCCGGGTTTCCTGAAAAGGTTCCACTCCGTTACTTCCAGATTGGCCTTTTCCAGCCGCTCCCTGACCGTCCGCAACAACGGCGAAGGGATCGGACCGACCATCGGTCGCTGCTGTTGGTACGGTAAAGATCTTTCCGGGATATCCTCAAAAAAGGTCAGAACCACTTCGGCGAACGGTTCTGCCGTCATGCTCAGCATCTTGGCGCAAAGAGCGGAATCGCCATGGAAGACTCGCTTGTCCTGCTGGTTGTCCTTATCACCCGGACTCGCCTGCTGTCCCGCTTTCAGAGGCCAGACCTCGTCAAAACCGATGACGCCGGTCTTGTCGCCTATCTCAATCAGTACGATATTGTCCTGGTTGATTTTCTCAATCAGTTCATTCAGGTGTTCGGGCAGCGGTTTGACCTTAGATGCCTGTTCGAGCAGTTCGGCAAGCGGTTTAATCTGCGCCTGGAGATAATTATCCTGTTTGGCTTGGGCGAATATCTTTTGTGTGTGCTTATCGAGTTTGGTCAGTTCGTCCAGGAGGGTATTGACGGCGGTTTGGACTCTTCCGGCCGCCGCCAGGTACTGCGGAACCACCTGTCTGGCATCGGTGATGAACCGTTGCCGGTCGGCAACCTTGGTCGCCGGGCGAATAAGCCCCTCAGCCTGGTCGGCAATGTTGTTAATGTCACCGGAGATGCGACGGTACAGCCTCGGAAGGGAAACCTTTTTGTGTCGCCAGGAACGGGCGTAACGAACGTATCCGTCTCCGGCGAACCGGTCCAGTTGCGTAGCGGCCAACTGGGCGGAATCGGCAACGGCGCGAATATCGACTGCGAAAGACTTCAGGACTTTCAGCGAATCCTGCGGTAACGGCGAATTTTCCCGTCCGATACAGGCTGATGCCTTAGCGAGAGCGGATTTGACCGCAGCGGCGGCCGACGTCAGTACCTGACGCTGCTTTTTCGCCCTTTCCGGTACGGTCGATAGATGACGAAGCCGGCTGCTTACCCCTACCAGTCTTCCCTGAAGTTCGGCGAGCGTAACTTCGACTCGACGGACCATATCGGGATAATCCGGAAGCGAGGCGGACAGGTCCTGACGAAGTTTCATCGTCATTTCTCGCAAATCGTTTTTTCCGGCGCGCATGACAGCCTCAATTTCCTTCGGTAAAGCGAACTGCTCAAGCCATCCGCCGGGCCGATACTTCGCCCACTGACGCGTCAGTGTGTCGTATTGCTGCCCCTGCTTACCATCGAGCACCTGGGCCCCTCTTATAATTGCCCGATGATCCGAAGCCGCTTCGTCAAGCACCCGTCGCAGTCGCCCCAAAACCTCGGCCTTGGCGCGATCGGACGTTACATTGACAACCGTTACATTGTCCTTCTGGCGGGCAATCTCCTCCATCATGTCCCGGAGGCGGGGAAGGTACTCCTGCGGCTTCCTGTCGGACCTGGTGGAGGTGTAAATACTGGTCAGGCGGACCGGCTGGTCTATCTGTTCGAGAATCTTCTCGGCAGAATCGCTCAGTCCGTAACGTCCGAACACCTCCATATCGCAACGATAGTTCTTTTTGTTGCTGATGACGTTGACGATGATCAACAGTGCCGCTGCTGCGGCGATGGAGATCACCACGTTGAGACCGGCTGTGCGTCGGGAAACCTTCTGGTCACGATTTTTCGGCTTATCGGAAACGGATTTTTTTTGCTTTATCGCCATCGCCTGGACTCCAGGACTTTCACGCTGATAAACAGGAAGAACGCCGTTACTGTCAGGAAGAACACCAGCCCGCGGGTATCGAACACGCCCCTGGAAAAATCAGAGAAGTAAGTAATCATGTTCAGTTTGGAGACGGCTTGGGCGTATTCGGCCGGAACGGTCTGCACTACCAGATAAAGCCCGCCCGTAAAGAACGCCAGGATAGCGATTCCGATCAGACCCGCTACCAACTGGTGCCGCGTCAGTGTCGAGGCGAACAACCCAACCGAAATATACATAGCCCCCAACAGGACCATCCCCAGATAGCCCATACCCGCTACGCCCCAGTCGGGCTTTCCGAAAACCACCACCAATCCGAAAAACACCCCCGTTGCCACAAGCAGCAGCAGGTACAGAACGAATGCCCCGATGAATTTTCCGAGAACCACCGCTGCATCGGTAACCGGGGCGGTCATAAGAGTCTCGATCGTTCCGGAGCGGAACTCTTCAGCCACTAATCTCATTGTCAGCAACGGAACGACGACCGCCAATCCGTAGGCCAATACGTCAAACAGCGGGCGTAGAGTGGATTCAGCCCCGCTTCGGAAAACCGGCTCCATTTCTATCTTCAGGAACGGAATCTGCACGCCCCACAGGAATATCACTCCCACCAGAAGCAGGAACATCGCAGCAACGACGTAAGCCATCGGACTGTAAAAATATGCCGATAACTCGCGTTTCGCTAATATCAATACCTTGCGCATCGTTTCTTTTTCCTAGTCCCCAGTCCCCAGTCCCTAATCCCTGGTAATCTGTTCATACGTCATCTGTACGAAATAATCTTCCAGCGAACCGATTTCGCGTCGTAGTTCCCGCAGGTGATACCCCTTGGCGGCTACGAGCGCCGCTACGTCCTGCCGAAGGTCGGCGTCTTCTGCGCCCTGAACGGTCAGTCGCGTCCAGTTTCCCGCCCTGTTGTGCTGAACGTCGAGAACGCCGTCAACATCCGCTACGGCCTTTGCCATTTGCTCCGGCTGACCGCCCTTGAGTTCGACAATCACACGCGACGGACCCGATACCTGACGGCGTAGTTCGTCCGGCGTACCCTGAGCGACGATCTTCCCGCCGGAGATAATGATTAATTTCCCGCAAAGTTGTTCGACCTCGGCGAGAATGTGGCTGGAGAGTATGACGGTGTGCTTTTCGCCGAGTGAGCGGATGAGGTTTCTCATCTCGCGGACCTGGGCGGGGTCCAGCCCGATAGTCGGTTCGTCCAGTACCAGAACCTTCGGGTCGTGCAGCAGGCAGTCCGCCAGACCAACTCGCTGACGGTATCCACGGGATAACTGGTCTATCCGTCGGTGCATCATGTCTTCGGGTTTGACCAGCCAGCATCGTTCAGCCGCCTTATCAACCGCCGATGACCTCTGCTTCGACTTCATACCGCGTAAGGCTGCACGGAACATCAGGTATTCGCGGACACGCATCTCCGGATAAAGCGGGACGTTTTCGGGCATGTATCCCACCAGGCTGCGAATCTGGAGCGACTGTTTGAACACGTCGTAACCGGCGATAGAGGCTGAACCGCTCGTCGCCGGCATAAAGCAGGTCAGTATTCGCAGCGTCGTGGATTTGCCCGCACCGTTGGGTCCAAGGAATCCGACAACGCTTCCGGCGTCGATGTGAAAGGAAATATCATCCACCGCCAGCGTCCTGCCGTAGTACTTCGTCAGATGTTTTACGTCTATCATTAGCGATTCCATCCCAGCACAAACCATTCGAGAAACAAACCATATATCCAATCATACATATACTTGTCAAGATTTCACTTGTGAGAGATGAACTAAATCCGTAGCATTTCTTTTCCAGAAAATTACCATCAAGGAGTATTCAGGATGAAAAAATTGTACACATGGTTCGGATTGACCGTATTGTCTCTTCTGGTCCCGCAGCAATTATTCGCCGCTGAGAAGCCCCAATCCGCCGACGCTCGCCTGCGTCTGGCTGAAGCGTTCGTGGCGAAATCGGACAAATATCTCCATCACTCCAAACTCCGGAGGGGCGATACCGGATACGGACTGACGGTTATGGCGGGGACGAAAATCGAAAAATTCGACGTTACCGTCATCAGCGTCATGCACAACTTCTCCCCGCATCACGACGTGATTTTGTGCAAAGCCGGCGGGCTGGGGCTTGAGAAGTCGGGGATCATCCAGGGTATGAGCGGATCGCCGATATACATCAAGGACCGCGCCGACGGTAAGCACAAGATGATCGGCGCTCTGGCCTATGGCTGGTCATTCCAGAAAGAACCCGTCTGCGGTATCCAGCCGATTTCGCAGATGCTGGCGATACAGGGCATTGACTTACCCGGAAGCAAACCCGCCGCAAAACCCCAAGCCGATAAACGAACCGGCGACGATGCGCTGGACGATGATTTCGTCCGGGCTGTTCTGACTCCGAAAAAGATTAATTTTTCGACACTCGTCCTTCCGAAGCGTCGCCGGCAGGCGGCTTCGAGCGGTAAGCCGCGATTGGTTCCGCTGTCAACTCCGATAATGGCGGGGGGCGCGGGAAGGAAAACGATTCAATTTGCGGAGAAATTCTTCGCAGGGACGGGTTTTATTCCGATGCAGTCCGGCACTGTCGGCGGCGTCGAAGCCAAGGCAGCCCGAAACACAAAACTCGCCCCCGGATCGTCGGTCTCTATCCAGATGATTAGCGGCGACCTGGACTGGACCGGCGTGGGGACCGTTACCGAAGTCATCGGCGACCGCGTTCTGGCGTTCGGGCACCCGATGTTCGGCGAAGGCCCGGTGCAAATGCCGATGGGAACCGCGTACATCCATACGACAATATCTTCGATGTACACGAGTTTCAAACTCGGCTCGACGCTGAAAGTTACCGGCGCGCTGACGCACGACGAGTACACAGGCATAGTCGGACAGGTCGGGAAAAAAGTTACGATGATTCCGATGAACGTTACCTGCGTCTGGCCTACGGGCGAGCAGAAATTCCGCTATAAGCTTTTGCGGCATCAGCACATTACGCCGTTCCTCTCGCTGGTTTCGTTGTACGAATCCGTCCTTTCCAACCGCGAAATACCGCCTTACCACACCGTCGCGTACAGCGTGGATATTGATTATGAGAAATTCGGGCGTTATCGCGCCGCCAACATCAGCAGCGCCAACGAAATCAGCAGCGTGCTCAGCGACCTCAACCGCCCTCTGGCGACGATGATGAGTTCGTCGGTAGGAAACCCGGTCTTCCCTAAGTCCATCGACGTAAAGATTAAAATCGTCCCGAAGCAGAGCACCTTCTCTATCCTCTCGTTCAAACTTGATCGTAACGTCTATAAGCCGGGCGAGAAAGTAACCGGACTGGTAACGCTCAAACCCTTCCGCATCAGGCGAGTTACCACAAAGGTCGCCATAACGCTTCCCGACGACCTGCCGGACGGACGATACGCACTGACCGTCTGCGGCGCCTCGAACATCACCCGTATCAGGCAAAACGAAATGCCCCATTACTTCAGGGCCAGGAACCTCGAGCAACTCTTCTCCGCCCTCAAAAACGTCGTCGAACCAAGGTTCGACAGACTTTACCTTCACCTGCCTTTACCGGAAGGCGGACTGGCGGTGAAGAAAAACGAACTTGAGCATCTGCCGGCAAGCATGGCGGAACTGCTACAGCGAGAGGCGTCGATGGATACAGTCGCCTACCGTCGAAGCAAAATTGTGCGATTCCAGGCCCAGGGCGTCATCACCGGCTCGGCCCAAGCCGGTTTCACAGTGAGAAAACATCCACAAAGAGAACATTAACACGAATTACACGAATAAAGACGAATTTCACGAATTATTTTTTGAAATTCGCGCCATTCGTGGTAATTCGTGAAATTCGTGGTACGGAGTAGTGAAGAATGAACGTCAGGACGACAATAGTATTATTGATTCTGTTGATCCTTTGCGTGGGTTATCTGCTCGTCTTTCACACCGGGTGGTTCGACAAAGACAGCGAAACAAACGGTGATGTCGATAGCGATAAGCGTCTTACAGGAAAAGTGGGCGAAGTTCGGAAATTGACGCTGGAACGCCCCGGCAGCGAGAGGATAGCCTTCGCCCGCCGTGATGGGGAATGGCATATCACCGAACCGATAGACGCTCCCGCCGCCGACTGGGCTGTCGATGCCGTTGCAAAGAGCGTCTCAAACCTCCAATACGTTCACAAGTACGCCGACGACGATCCGGACTGTCAGGACGATCTGACACACCTATCGGCTCCGCAACATATCGTTACATTCACCGACGACAAAGACAAGACGTACACGATAAAAGTCGGGCGGAAAAGGATACTCCAGCGAGAACAGACATACATCCAACTCGCAGGCGACAAACATGTCTATGTCGTCGAAACCGATCTTTACTCCGTCCTGGGAAAAACGTTTGCGGATTACCGCCTGAATTACGTCGCCAGGTTCGAAAACGAACAGGCCTGGCGCATTACGGTCAGCGGCGACGAAAATTATCAACTCGTCAAAACCGACGATGAATGGGCAATCGACTCGCCCGTCCGGGCACGGGCGGATAAGAAAAAAATCGATTCCCTTCTCAGCGCAGCCTCCGACATCCGGGCAGAAAAATTCATCGACGATAATCCCAAAAACCTCGCGCCCTATGGGCTGGAAAATCCCCAACTGGTGGTAACGGTGGAATTATCACCTCCAGCGCCGACGCCCGCAACCGCACCGACGACCCGGCCCGCCCCAAAGGGAAAAGTCATCTCCATAGCCTTCGGAACGGGAACGGATAAAAAAGTCTTCGCCAAACTTGCCGATAAACCCTGGGTCTTCCAGGTGAACGAGTCCAGCCTGGCAGGCCTCCAGCCGAAACTATCCGACCTCCGCGACAAGAGCATTCTGGACGCCGTTGGGCGGGAAATCACGAAAGTTGAGATTTCGCTGTCGGCAGGGGGGTCGGCGACGCTGGAAAAGGACGACGGCAAATGGCGGATGCTCTCGCCGTTCAAGGGCGGCTGCGAAAATAATGCCGTCCATAACCTCCTGATGACTCTGCAAAGCCTCAAAGCCGGCGAATTCCGGGACAACCCGACGGCGCTCGCAGCCTTTGGCCTGGAACCGCCGCAAGGTAAAATCATTCTGCATTTCAGAGGCAGCGATAAAACCGAAACGCTCCTGCTCGGAAGAATCAGCGACAGCGGACAGATGGCATTCGTCATGTCCGCCGACAGTAAATCCGTCGCGGTTATATCCTCATCAGATATGGCGAAACTCACCAAGCCGTCGCCGGCCTACTGGAACAGGACAATCTCCGACATTCCCGAAGATGCGACCATTACAAGCGTCGAACTCGACCGCCCCGACGGAAAATTCACCATCGTCGAGACGGCGGACGGCGAATACAAACTTATCAAACCAGTCAAGGCCAAAACCGACCTCAAAAATGTCGCCGCGATGCTGAAGGCTATCAGGAACATCCGGGCGGACAAGATCGTCGCACTGAACGAAAACCTCCCGAAACGGTTCGCCCGGGCAAAAGGCATCCGCGTAAATATCGCCCATCGCAAAACCGCCCCGACCACACAACCAGCGACAACCTCAGCGCCGGCGACGCAGACTTCACAACCGACTACCCGGCCGGTGCTACCCATCATCCATATCTGTCAAGACCCATTCGTGGTGATAAAAGATAAGGGCAAATCCTACATCTGGATGGAAAACCCAGGATTCCCTCCAGAGTTTCTAGCCGCCCCAATCGTCGTAGGCGAACTTCCCGGTAGTTTCTACGACAAACTCGAAGCCGAGATGCGAGACAGGACCGTACTGGAAATCGACGCAAAGAAGATTATTTCGCTCAAAATGAAACTGGGTAAAAAGTCGATGGAATTTGTCCGGGCGGAAAAAGTGTGGCGATACAAGGCCGACAGGTTCGTCAAAATCGACGCGAGCAAGATTGAAAAATTCATCACAGGCCTGTCCGGGATCAAGGCAAAGCGATTCGTCGATTACAGCGACAAGCCGAAACTGAACCGCTTCCGCCTGGATAAACCGGCAATGATATTGACGCTTAAAACCGATAAGGGTAAGGAAATCACGCTGAAAATCGCCGGAACCGGGCCGGTAGGAACCAGAGGCCTGTACGCCGTCAGCAGCGAATCGCCCGGCATCTTCGTACTGGCACCGGAAACATCCGCGAAAATGTCGAAATCGCTGAGGGATTTTCAGGGGAAAGATGATAATCGGTAATTGGTAATTCGTAATTGGTAAGTGGTAGAATGAGGCTCTGGACGTGCGGGAAAATTTACTGAAAATATCGGTTGGAGGAATGATTGTATTTCTTGTGTCGGTCGCAGGCGCGAAAACCAAAACCGCGTTCGAGACGCCGACGACCAAGGCGGCATTTGAGAAAATCGTTACCACATTGAAAGTCGAGGCCAGGATTTTCACCGAAGCCGCCGGCGATAAGGCTCCGTCGCCGAGCAAGGTCGTTGCGAAAATTCGGTATTCCCCAAAATCGTCCGCGCCGTTGATGAAGGCTCTCAAGGCGATTCCGGGGAAACCGCCGGAAAAGTTATACATTATCCATCAACTCCTTGTCCCAATGAAGAAGGCTTCCGATGAGACCATCCGACCGCTCGTACCGGCGTTGATAGACTCGCTCCAAAAGGATTGTCGATACAAGTCCATGCCCAGGTGGCCCGGGGCTACGCTCGATAAGTTGAAACCGTCGAAGAAAAAGGACTCGCCGGAACGGATAAAACTCCGAAACGAAGCCCGCCGGAAGAAAACCACTACCGAGCAGTCTGTTGTCAAACAGAACAGAACAGTCAACGCCCTTGAGAAAACCGTCAAACATCTTCTGGTCCTGGTAGATGAGCCGTCCGCCGACGAAGCCTTACTGCGAAAAATCGCCCACGAGCACAAAAAGCGTCTGGCGACCTTCAAAGAGACCCTGCTTGTTATTAAATCCGAGGCAGGGCGAATGAAGCCAGGCCGGGCCAAAAAGTTTTACGACCACCTCAAGACAATGGCATTCAAAGACAACAAGCAGAAGCAATACTCCGACCCGACCAAACCGATCTATAAAGCGGAGAAAAACAGTTCATTCGCATTTGTGAAGAGCAATTTTGCCGTTTCAACGGTCGAAGTAATCAACGTTCTGGCGACGTCGGCGAAGCAGCCTGCGGTGAAACTTCCCGGAACCAAACCGCCGAAAAAACGACCGCGAAAACGACCGCGACGATAACGAAAAACCCACTTGCCGATGTCCAATACGCTTTCCAAAACGGCTTTGATTGTCCCGCTGATCCAATCAACTGCCGGCGAGATGCGGGCCTGTATGAGCCGGGCATCCGAAGCCGGCGCGGATATGGTCGAACTTCGTCTGGATCACCTCGCTGACCTGCCGGACGATGCCGACCTGAAATCACTGCTTGAAAACCGTCCGGTTCCGGCGATTGTTACTTACCGACCAATCCGTCAGGGCGGGCGATTCGACGGCGACGAATCCGACCGTCTTGAAATTCTCACTGCCGCTGCGCGCCTGGGCGCAGACTACATCGACGTAGTACTCGACGTTCCGCCAGATAACCGCCCGAAAGGACGAACCATCCTGAGCCACCACGATTTCACGGGCAGCCCCGCCGATTTGGAAGAAATTGTCGCGGAATTGGAGGCTTCGGACGCTGACGTCTGCAAAATTGTTTTCACTGCCAACGGACCCGAAGACGCACTGACTGCTTTAGCGATATTGCGAAACGCAACAAAACCGACGATTTCGCTGGCGATGGGCGAAGCCGGCCTGGCGAGTCGGATCCTCGCGGGTAAATTCGGCGCGTTCGGGACGTTCGCGTCGTTGTCGGAAGGAAGCGAGTCCGCTCCGGGGCAATTGACAATCGAGCAGATGAAAAACCTCTATCGCTGGGATTCGGCCGGGCCTGCAACGGAAGTCTATGGCGTCATAGGCTGCCCTGTGGCGCACTCGATGAGCCCCGCCATCCACAATTCAGCCTTCGCCGAAACCGGTATCGACGCGGTGTACGTACCGCTGCTGATTGAGTCGGGAGCGGAAAATTTCAATCGTTTCATGGAGGCAGTGGCGCCGTGGACGGACATACGAGGCTTGAGCGTAACCATCCCGCATAAAGAAAACGCCATCGCCCGCGTCGGCGCCGAAAAGACAGACGAACTATCCCGCCAAATCGGCGCGATTAACACTATCGCAATTACGCCCGACGGCTCGTTTAGCGGGACCAATACCGATTACGCCGCTGCAATCGACGCGTTATGTGCCGCTATGGGAATTGGGCGGGATGATCTTTCAGGACGCAAAGTCGCCGTCATCGGAGCCGGCGGGGTCGCCCGCGCAATTGTCGCAGCACTGGCGCACCACAACGCCGAAACAACCATCTATAATCGGACATTCACGCGAGCCGAAAAACTGGCCGAGGAGTTCGGCGCAAAGGCCTGCCCGCTCGATAAAGTCGCGGAAATCTCGTCGGAAATCATTATCAACTGCACCTCTATCGGAATGCACCCGAACGTGAACGACACCCCTATATCAACCGGCACGTTATCGCGAGTGAAAGTCGTCTTCGATACGATCTATAATCCGATACAGACGCGCCTGCTCCGCGAAGCGAGCGATGCGGGATGCCTGACGGTTTCAGGCGTTGATATGTTCGTCAACCAGGCGGTGGCGCAGTTCGAGTTCTGGACGGACAAATCCGCCCCGCGAGACTTGATGCGGGAGGTGGTAGTCCGACATCTGACAGGGCAACAAAAATGAGACCGGGCAAAATCCGTGTGGCAACATGTCAGTTCGCTGAGAGTTTCAATCCGGCAAAAAACGCCGCCCTCATACGCCGTTACATGGTAAAGGCGAAGGCCCGCAGGGCTGATATTGTCCATTTTCACGAGGCCGCCCTGACCGGCTATCTTGCCGGAAAAGGCGCACCGCAACTGAAGAAAATCGACTTCGATGCCGTCGTCGGCGCCGCTGAAAGAATCTGCGCCGAAGCAAAGCGACTAAAACTGTGGGTCGTACTGGGCAGCGCCCATCGGCTCACACAGCCGCACAAGCCGACCAACTGCCTGTACCTTATCGGGCCTGACGGGAAAATTCACGACCGCTACGACAAACGCTTCTGCACGAGCGGCGACCTGAAGGCATATACGCCCGGCGACCGTTTCGTAACATTCACACTCAACGGTATCAGGTGTGCTTTGCTGATCTGCTACGACCTGCGGTTCCCGGAGTTGTACCGCGAATTGAAGAAACGCCGCGTCGAGGCTGTTTTTCAGTCTTTCCACAACGGTTACATGCCAGGGGCCGGAATCCATAGCAAGATCATGCGCCAGACCATCCAGGCCCAGGCGGGTTTCAATTACTTCTGGATCAGCGCCAACAACTCTTCGGGTTACTACAGCCGATGGTCCAGCGTCTTCATCACGCCCGACGGCGCTATTTCCGCAACCCTCCGTCAAAATCGCGCCGGGATGATGGTCAACACAATCGACACGTCCCGGAAATTTTACGACGCCGGCGCCGCCTTCTGCCAAACCGCTATGCGAGGCGTCCTGCACACGGGAAAACTTGTCAAAGACCCTCGTCAAAATAACCGTAGGAGTCTGTAGCGCCTCCGCTATTATGTGTCGCCAAAGCGAGTCGCGTTATTACATTTGCTCTCAGGAATCAACCGTGTATCATCCAGCGTTTCGAGGAGCGTACACCATGAGTAAGAAAGTCAAAAAGATCGTACTGGCGTATTCGGGCGGGCTGGACACTTCGGTAATCCTGCCATGGTTGAAGGAACGTTACGAAGGCTGTGAGGTAATCGCCTTCGTCGCCGACGTGGGTCAGGGCATCGGTGAACTTCGCGGGATCAAGCAAAAGGCCCGCGCGAGCGGAGCGTCGAAATGCGTCGTCGCCGACCTGCGAAAGGAATTCGCCGAGCAGTACTGCTTCCGTATGCTCGCGTCGGGCGCTGCCTACGAACACAATTACCTGCTCGGAACCGCGATCGCACGTCCGCTCATAGCGAAGGCCCAGGCGCTCTGCGCGCTGAAGGAAAAGGCGGACGCCCTCGCCCATGGCTGCACCGGCAAGGGAAACGACCAGGTCCGATTCGAACTGACCTTCATGGCCATCGCGCCGAAACTGACCATCATCTCGCCGTGGAAAGACCCGTCGTTCGAACTTACCAGCCGGGAAGCAGCCGTCGAATACGCAAAAGCCCGCGGCATCCCGATACCGGTCAGCAAAAAGAAAATCTACTCCCGCGACCGCAACCTCTGGCACATCAGCCACGAGGGCGCGGACCTGGAAGACCCCGCAAACGAACCGAAAGACGACCTGTGGGTGATGTCCGTACCGGCCTCGAAGGCTCCGAATAAACCGGCCTACGTCCAAGTTGATTTCAATGCGGGAAAACCCGTCGCGATCAACGGAAAGAAATTACCGGGCCATGAATTAATCGACCGATTGAACAAAATCGGCGGGAAACACGCCGTCGGGCAGACGCAACTCGTCGAGAACCGCCTCGTCGGAATCAAGAGCCGGGGTGCGTACGAAACCCCCGGCGGGACGATACTCTACCGGGCACACCAGGCCCTGGAATCCATCACGCTCGACCGCGAAACCGCTCATTACAAGGAGCAGGTCGCGCTGAAATACGCCGAACTGGTCTATTTCGGGCAGTGGTTCTGCCCGTTGCGGGAGGCAATCGACGCATTCGTTGCCCGGACACAGAAGGACGTTACCGGCTCGGTGCGTCTTAAATGCTTCAAAGGCCAAGCCACCGTCGCCGGCGTAACGAGTCCGAAGAGCCTCTACTCGACGGCACTGGCGTCATTCACGATGGGCGAAGAATACACACCGTCCGACGCGACAGGCTTCATCAAACTCTTCGGCCTGCAAATGCGGGGAAGAGGAAAGAAATAGCAGGGATGCAAAGGATGGGAAAAAGACCCAAAGAAGTACATTTACGGCAACGGTGTGTTAATTTTCACATCTTTTATCGTCACGATGACAGGTTCTCCTTCCGTCTCACAAACAACGTCCTTAAACTCCATTTCTAACGTATTCTGTCCGACGATTCTTAATCGAGCACGGCTAGCACTCACCGTGGAAGTTTTCATAGTCGGCTGAGTCGGTGCTGTTGAAGGCCTACGCGCAAACAACACGCCCATCCCATCTTCGCCACTTTGTCTCTCCGTAACTTGTAATTCATCATCGGGAACTACGCTCTTGTACACGACGCCGTGCTGGTCGCCTCTACTCGCAAGGATCAAAGCCCCATCGTCGTCGAAATAGACTACCTCGGCTGATAATTCCCCATCTTTCCAGCAAAGGGTCTGTCCGCTTACAAGTTTGTCGTGGATACCCTGCAACAATGATCGCGGAGCAACGGGAGTGCATTTGGTTGATGTGCTGTTTCCAGAATCCGATGGCGGCGATTCACTAACAACAAGTAAAAGGATGACTCCCGCAGCGATGATGTTTACCGCAATTCCTATGTAAACAAGTCTGCGCATTATTCATCTCTCTTCGTGTTGACGGGTACACCAATATCAGCGACGACGACCTTTCCGGTGTAATCTGATGCCCCCGGAACATCGAAGCCGATTTTTCGGGCGGCGAATGTTACCGTCAGTCTTGCTTTGATTGTCGGTTCGTGTGCAACTCCCGTATCGCAATCCAGGCCGGTGGGGATGTCAATCGCTACGATGGGTTTGCCCGCAGCGTTTATCTGCGCGACGGCGATTGCAAGGTCGCCGCGCAAAGGCCCGGAGATACCCGTCCCGCCAAGCGCATCGACGATAAGGTCAAAGCCCCGCAATGTTTCAGACAGGTTTGGAATTTCTTCGCTCGCGAGGTGATGGACGTCAATTTCGAGCGGTTTGAGAATTGCGAAATTGGTGGATGCGTCGGCGGTCATCTTGGCTGTGTCGCCGACGACGAAGACCCTGATGCTTGCGCCCCGCAGATGCAGGTGTCGCGCGATGACGAATCCGTCGCCACCGTTGTTTCCGACGCCGGATATGACGGCAATGCTTTTGCCGGTTGCGCCCCCGAAGAAATCTTCTATCGCATCGGTGGCTCCACGTCCGGCGTTTTCCATCAGGACAACGCCGGGGACGCCCCATTGCTCAATCGCCAGCCGGTCGAACTCGCGAACCTGCCGACGCGATAACGACTTTAGCCCATCTGTCATAACTGCTCATCAATTTTACAGCGCTGCGTCTATCATGGTCTTCAGGTCGCTCTTGCCTTTGACGCCGACGATTTTATTGACCACCTGCCCGCCATTGAACAGCAGCAGCGTCGGTATGGCCTGGATACCGTGCTGCATGGCAGCCTGGCGGTCCGAGTCGATATTGACCTTTCCGAACTTGACTTTCTCGCCGTACTCGCCGGCCAATTCGTCGATTATAGGCCCGATCATTTTGCACGGCATGCACCACTCCGCCCAGAAATCCACCAGCACGGGCGTTTCCGCGTTGACAACTTCTGCGTCGAAATTGGCATCCGTAAATTCCATTACACTTTCCGAACTCATATGATGATTCCTTTCTTTGGCGTCCTTTGTTTGGTTTGGTAGGGGGGCATCATAGGCCTATCGTCAGGTTTTGTCAAATCCGCTTGCGAGGTTTCATTGCCGTTATGCAGGAGGTGGGTTCGTCGTTGCGAATTTTCGCAAAACCAATCATTTTGAGTCTGCGGGCCACGCCGGCGGGGATATCGACTCGGCGACGTCTCATGCCGGGTGTTCCGGTGTAGTGAAGCAGTTTCCCGCCGGGCTTGAGAACGCGAAATAACTGCTCGTAAAAGGCGTTGGAATACAACTCGCCCGCAAGGCTCAGCGTCGGCGGGTCATGGTTGACAATATCGAAGGCGGCATCATCAAACCCGCAAATCAATTCCGACGTGTCGCCGTGAATCAGTTTAATCTTCGGATTTTCAAACAGCGGCTTCGAGAATGGACTCAGTCGCGCCAGGTCCAGAACCATCTGATCCTTTTCGATCGTGGTAACGGATTCGGCGGTTTTCGCTTCGAGTATTGCTGTATATCCCAGCCCGCAGCACGTATCCAACACATCCCCTCGCACAGGCGTGATCAATGCGATTTTCGCTTCGGCATCGCTTTTAGGGTCGGTGCCCCTGATGCGGTGCATCAGGACGCCGCTGATTTCGAGAGCAGGCCAGGTTTCCGTCGGACGAAGCGTATAAAGCCTCTGCGTCGTTTCCGAGAATCGAGAAATTTTTTCAAACATAATTCTTTCTCACGGGCGAGACGCCCGTGTTACGTGAGTCTCGAACCTTGTACCCGTTGTAACACGATAACCGTTAACGAAGTCGCGCCATTCCATCATTCGCTTACCGGCGGGTTTTAATTGAAGGATTTTCAACAGGCCTTGGCCGCAGACTACGTTCAAGTCGTCGTCGATGCTCCCCTGCCTGTTGTTATGTTCGCCTTCGATTGCGACGGCACGGGCGATTACGACGCTGATTGCCTTGCCGTCAGCGGCCACGAATTGCGTCTGTCCCCCGGGCCAGGGCCAGCAGCCGTGAATGAGATTTCGCACCGAAACAGAATCGGTGGAGAAGTCAATCAGTCCGTCGGATTTCTTCAACTTCGGCGCTTTGGTCGCAAGCGAATCATCCTGGCGGTCGCCTTCGCACCCATCGGATGCAAGCAGCGCGAGAGTTTCGGCGATTGCTTCGACGCCCATATCAGCCAGTCGGCGGCGAAGTTCGTCAGCCGTCTCGTCGGGGCGAATGTCAGTGGCTCTGCGTGAGAATATCGCGCCGGTGTCCATGCGATCAGCCACTTCGATGACCGATACGCCTGTTTTTTCGTATCCCCGGATGATGCCCCAGTTGACCGGAGCGGCTCCGCGCAGTTCGGGAAGCAGCGAGCCGTGCAGATTAATCGCCCCAAATTTCCCAGCCGATCGCACCGGCCGGCCTATCTTCTGACCGAAATCAATCACAAGCAGAACGTCGGGCGCTAATGCTGCGATTTCAGCGACGTGTTCGTCGGCGTTTATGTCCTCTGCCTCAACCACGTCTAAGGAAAGTTCTTTTGCCGTCAATGCTGTCGGCGTTTGTGTAATTTTTCCTCGCCGACCCGCCGGACGCGCCGGCTGGGTATAGACGAGCAGAATCTCCTGCCCGCTCGTCGCCAGGGCGCGCAAGACCGGGATACCGAAATCACCGCTGCCGCAAAATACAATCTTCATGTGGAGTATTGTCGCAAAGCAATCCCGAACAGGCAAGGTTGAGACTTATAATCAGTCGTCCCGGCAGGTTGAGAGGACTTCATCGAGGACGCCGAGGAACGCCTCGGTAACATTCGGGTCGAAGTGTTTTCCTTTTTCGTCCTGGATGATATCGAGGACTTTTTCGATGGGATAGGCTTCTTTGTAGCACCGTTTGGATATCAGTGCGTCGAAGACGTCGGCGACGCATACGATCCTTCCCTGAAGCGGGATATTCTTGCCTTTGAGACAATGTGGGTATCCCGTTCCGTCCCATCGTTCGTGGTGAGAGAGGGCGATGTCACGGGCCATGGTTATCAGTTCACTCGTTGCGTTTGAGAGGATTTCAGCGCCCATAATCGTATGCGTCTCGACGATCTTCCGTTCCTCGTTCGTAAGTGAGCTAGGCTTGAGCAGGATTGAATCGGGAACGCCGATCTTTCCTATGTCGTGCATTGGGCTGGCTTGCTGAATAATTTCGACCTGTTCATCGCCAAGTCCCATTCCCTGCGCGATCAGAGCGCTGATCCGGCTGATGCGCTCGATATGCCTGGCTGTGTTGCGATCACGGAATTCGGCTACGACGCTTAAACGGATAACCGTATCCAGATGCGCCTGCTTGAGTCGGTCCGCCAGCAAGGCGTTCTGGATGCTGACGGCGGCCATTGAGGCAAGCGACATAATGGGCTGTTCTTCCTTTTCCGCAAACGGTACAACCGTCCCGGCGTCATTGAGGCGATTAATCAGTTGCAGAACGCCCACAACCTCACCATCCGGACACTTGAGTGGAATGGTTAGAATGCCGTGTGTCTGGTATCCTGTGGCGGCATCGAAATCGCGATTGATTCGGAATGGCGTTCCGGAGGCAAGTTTATAAGAATCCGGGATGTTTATAATCCGCCCTGTAGATGCGGCGAATCCGGACAGCGAATTATCCCCAACTTCAACCGTCTTTCCCAGCAGGCTCTCTGACAGACTGGTAATATCGACGGCGTCGTTCTGGGCAACGACGAATTCCAACGCCCCGTTACGATGAATATACAGGCTGCCCGCTTGAGCGCCGCTGATCCGACGGGCTTCGGAAAGGATCATCCCCAGCATCTTCAACCGGTCGCTGACGACTGATAGATCGGCACTCAACCGGAGAATGCTTTCAAGCAATTCCGCATGGTCGGACTGGACCAATACCGTGGTGGACAGAGGATTGCTCATAACCTCACTTACCCGCACAACTCCGATCCAGTATACCCATCGGAAATATACGATTCAGTATTGAATTATGCAGCAAAGAAAGTCCACGAATTACAAAAAAGAAGAAAAAAAACAGTCCACGGATTACACAGATTACGCAGATTACAGACAATTAAGAAAAGAAGAAAAAAAGTCCGCGAATTACACAAATATAATGAGGTACAATGCAGCGATTGCCGAGAAGATGATTGCTGACAATGTTTGGATTTCTGAATATCCTGAAACCGCCCGGACCCGGTAGTTACGACATTATCCGTCACGTCAAACGATGCGTCGGGCGAAAGGTCAAGATCGGACATGCCGGTACGCTTGACCCGTTGGCTGAAGGCGTATTGGTGGTCTGCATCGGTCAGGCAACCCGTCTGGTGGATATGGTGCAATCCTGGCCTAAACAGTACGCCACGCTGGCCCGTCTGGGCGCGACCAGCACCACCGACGACGACGAGGGACAAATCAACGAAACTGCCGTAACCGTCCCGCCATCGGCTGACTATATCGAACAGGTCGTGCAACGCTTTGTCGGCGTTATAGAGCAGGTTCCCCCGGCATACTCTGCCGTGAAGGTCGCGGGGCAACGAGCGTATAAAATGGCCCGGGCAGGACAAATGCCGGACCTCGCGCCGAAAAAAGTTACCATCCATTCACTGGAGATTGTCGAGTATGAATATCCGCGCCTTCGTCTTCGGATCAGTTGCGGCAGCGGGACGTACATCCGCTCACTCGTGCGGGACATCGGAGCCGAACTGGGCGTCGGCGGATACTGCGAAAAAATCGTCCGCGAAGCCGTCGGCCCTTTCAACGCAGACCGGGCAATCGGACCGGACCAAATCAATACCGATAATATCGAGCAGTTCGTCATCGATCCAATCGAGGCGTTACCGTCCGAAGTCAGGATAACCGTTACCGATGAACAGGTCCGCGAATTGGCTCATGGAAGAACAATCGACTGGCCCGGAAAGTTCGACAACAGCGAAAAACTACTCGGTGCTATTGATACAAGGGGGAATTTAATCGGTTTGTTGAGGCCTGACCCTGCCAGCGGGAAACTCCGCCCGGAAAAAGTCTTTATTCAAGTGTAATACCTATCGCCTCCGGCGACGCAGTATTGCCATAGCGCCCAGCAGAAGCAAACTCGCCGAAGCCGGTTCGGGCACATCGCCGATCAGTTGCAGGGAATAAAGGCTCTTGTCAAGTCCACTGTCGCCGTCGGAGATCAGCAGCAGGCTGTAATCGCCGTTATCCAACTCCGGCCCCAAGGCCAAGCCCTCGAAATTGGCGAGTAAGAAACTTTCTTCCCAAAGCGGATGTTTTATCAGAGGAGTATAACTTGCTCCGACCAGACTGTTGATCCCGGAAACATCGTCGGCTCCGGTAAATTCGACCTCATAAATCCGGCTGTGAAACTTTGGAATCGGCACGCCAAAAAGATAGCCTGTTATATCCAACTCGCGCTCGAGCAGAAGAATTTTACCGTTGGGTAAGACGCATAGGTCGCTTACGCCGCCGCACTCATAATTTTCATCGTCGGGCCCCTCGCCGGTGAGGGGATCGGTTATATAAGCCCACTGTCCTGCGGGAACGAGGCTGCTGTTAAACTTTTGCAGACGGA
Organism: Planctomycetales bacterium; assembly: GCA_030592655.1. Lineage (GTDB taxonomy): Bacteria > Planctomycetota > Phycisphaerae > SM23-33 > SM23-33 > JAUWNJ01. The sequence continues at coordinate 22,711 of JAUVIQ010000009.1, forward strand.
TCACCGTGCCGTTACTCGTCGTGGAACGCGGGCCGTCAACGGTAAGCGCCTCCTCGTTGGCAGTCCACATAGAGAGATGTCCCGTCTGGAGGCTCAGCGATTCGAGGCTTAGGTTGCTGCGGTAGTTGTTGTACACATCCGGGACGTTCACGCTGGAAAGATACGTACCGGTCAGGTTGTATTCTTTGATTGTTGCGCCGCTCTCATCGCTGACATAGACGCTGTTATTGGCGGCGTTGTAAGCGACGCCTTCCAGGTCGCTGCCGGAAAGCGTAATGTACGAAGAAAACGACGCCGAGGTAACCGCGCCGGTGGCCGAGTTAATCTGAATTGTCAGCGGATGCAGCCTGGCGCCGCTGTCCTCGATGGCGTAATACTGATTTCCGCTAGCCCATGTCAATCCGCTAAGCCCTTCAGGCATACCACTGATGTTATATTTCTCCACGCTTTTTATTTCCAGCGTCTGCGCCAGCGCGGCCCCCGACGAAAAGAACACAACCACCCCAATCAATAGAAAAACACGATGTGCCGAGATGATTTGCTTGAACGTCATTGTCTTGCCTCCTATCAAGTGTGCGCTATCAGGCAAGCCTTATTTGGTAAGAAAATGAATCGAGCTAACAGCCTGTATGCTATGCGACAAGTAGTACTTTGTCAAGGATTTACTGCATATGTTTAGACTTTCAGAGCGTCGCGCAACTGGTTGAGGAAGCCCTGGAGGAGTTTCGCCGGTATCTCGTCCAGCGCCGGTTCGATGGCCTTTCCGGAGATGAAATCTCTCACTGCCGTTGTGGCTGAATGAGGAAATCTCTGCAACCTCGCCAAGTGGTCTTCCGCCTGTTCAAGTTTACTGTTGGACAGGCTCATGCAGTAGTTGACCACAAGATGGTAGAGGTCTTCGGCGCTGACTTCGTCGCGGTGCTCCAGTGGTACAGACGTCGCTTCGCCGGTATCCATTGCGGCAGTAAGGACCCGTTCCTGACTCCGCTCATCCTGGCTTTGTTGTTCGGCTTCGGTGTCCTCGGGCGCAAGAGGGATAAGATCGTCGTCTGCGACCGGTGCGTCAATAAGGACCCGTTCCTGACTCCGCTCATCCTGGCTTTGTTGTTCGGTTTCGGTGTCCTCGGGCGCAAGAGGGACAAGATCGTCGTCTGCGACCGGTGTGGGGATGTAATTGGACTGTTTGCAGTAGGGACACTTTCCACGCTTGCCTCCTGTATAATCGGGAGCCTCGATCTTCTTTCCGCAGTGTTCACACTTGAATGTTATAGTCATGTCTATTCCCCTATCGCTTTAATTACCAGCCGTTTGGGCCGCCGGCCGTCGAACTCGGCGTAGAATATCTGCTGCCATGGGCCGAGGTCCAGCCTGCCTTCGGTTATCGGAACAATCACCTCGTGATGAACCAGAAGATTTTTCAGATGCGAATCGCCGTTGGTCTCGCCGGTGCGATGATGGCGATAATCCTTCCGAAAAGGAGCCAGGCCCTCAAGCCAATCGTCAATATCGGCCAACAAACCGCTCTCGGCGTCGTTGACGAAGACGCCGGCAGTAATGTGCATAGCCGAAACGAGCACCATCCCCTCGGCAATTCCCGACTCAACCACCACCTCGGCGACACGGCTGGTGATATTGATGTACTCGCGATGCTTCTTCGTATCAAAGGTGAGGTACTCTGTTTTCGATTTCATCGCCTGGCCCTTTCACTCAGACTCTGCAAGTTCTATCATAACAGCGTGAAGAAGCCTATGCGAAATCTTTCCGAAACAATCAGCGCTCGTCTGCTGGGGCGTGTTCGTCAGCCGGCGCAGTATGTGGGTCTGGAGACGAACGCCCGACGCCCAGACGTCGATGCCGCCGAGGTAACGGTCGCGCTGGCCTACCCGGACGCCTACACACTGGGAATCGGACACCTCGGCAACCAGGTGCTTTACAACGTCGCCAATGACCTTCCCGGCGTGGCCTGCGACCGGACCTACTGCCCCATGCCTGACGCCGAAGAGGTAATGCGAGCGGAAAAAATCCCGCTTTTCGGATGGGAAAGCCGACGGGCATTGTCCGATTTCGACATCATCGGTTTCTCGCTGACCAACGAAGGATGTGCGACGAACGTGCTGACCATGTTGGACCTTGCGGGTATTCCGCTTCGCTCCGCAGACCGCAGCGACGACGATCCGATAATCATCGCCGGAGACACAATGGCTGACGCGCCCGAACCGATGGCGCCGTTCATCGACCTGTTCTGCATCGGCGACGGTGAGGAAACGCTCACTGCCCTGATAGAATTGGTGCGACAAAGCAATCGCAACGAGGCCGGCAGGGATGAAACTATCCTCCAGGCGGGGCGGACTATTCCGGCTGTCTATGCTCCCTGTTTTTATCAGCCCGCTTACAGCGACGACGGTACGCTCGCCGCACTTGAGCCGACGGTCGCCGGCCTGCCGAGGCGAATCGCCCGCGCACGCCTTGCGAAACTGTCGGACTCACCGGCGATAACCGCTCCGCTGGTTCCGCTGTCCGAATCCGTTCACGACCGCATCACCATCGAGATTATGCGAGGCTGTCCGCATGGCTGCCGGTTCTGCCAGGTCGGCGGGACGCGAAAACCCGTGCGATGGCGATCCGTTGAGGAAATCCTCGACATTGCCCGCCGGGCTGTCGATGCCACAGGCTACCGCGAAATCTCGCTGCTGAGCCTCTCGACGAGCGACTATCCGCAATTCGGCGAACTGATTGGCCGCATGAACGCCGAATTTACCCCGCGTAACGTCTCGATTTCCCTGCCGTCGTTGCGTGTTGACAGTCAACTGGCTGTGATACCGAAACTGACCAGCAAAGTCCGTAAGGGCGGCCTGACCATCGCCGCCGAAGCCGGGAGCGAACGCCTCCGCCGGGCAATCCGCAAGAACATCACCGACGAAGCCATGCTCGACGGCGTTCGCGCTGCCTGGAGCGCGGGCTTTCGCAGCGTGAAGGTTTATTTCCTCGCGGGACTTCCGGGCGAGGCCGAAGCCGACATCGACGCGATCTTCAGCCTTTGCCGCCGGTTGTCGGACACGCGCCGCGAAGTCGATGGGCATCGCGGAAATATCAATGCCGCCATTTCCTGGCTGGTGCCGCGCCCGCACACGCCGATGCAGTTTTCCGCCATGCGCGATGCGGAGTATTTCTGGCTCGTCCGCAATCGCCTGCGCGGTTTGGCCCGGCGGTCGCCTGTGCAGTTCAAATTCCACCGCATCGAGCGAAGCATCCTTGAGACGGTAATCGCCCGTGGCGACCGGCGGGTGGCTGACGCCATCGAGGCTGCCTGGCGAAACGGGGCGCGATTCGACGCGTGGAGCGAGCATTTCGATTACGAAAAATGGGAGCGGGCATTCGAGCAAACCGGCATCGATCCCGATTTCTACGCCCACCGCGAAAGGCCGGTCGATGAATTGCTGCCCTGGGACCACATCGACTCAGGCCGATCGCGCGAAACACTCCAAACCGAACGCGAGAAGATGTTGGAAGCCCTCGTTTCGAAATAATTGACGGGAGTTAACGTGAGTGTATAATAGATTGCGGGAACGAAAGAAAGTGGGTGATTTACATGGGCGCAACGCACGTTACAATCAGTGTCTCAAATCTGGAGAAGAAGGGCGAACCTTTCGAGGCGGAATTCCTCGTCGATACGGGAGCCCTTGACTGCATGGGGCCTAAAGACCGCCTCCTCGAAGCGGGTATCAAGCCGGAGGGGAAAAGGGTCTATGAATTGGCCAACGGTGAACCCGTAGAGTATGAGTATGGTTTCGCCAGGTTTTCGTTTATGGGCAACGAGGCGGTTGCCCGCATCATTTTCGGCCCGGCGGGCATCGAGCCACTCCTCGGCGTGGTGGCGTTGGAAGACGCCGGTATCTTGGTCGATCCTGTTTCGAACACGCTCAAACACCTCCCCGCCAGACCGTTGAAGTAAAGGGGCAAACCCCTTTTCATACGCGGTATAACACATGTTCGAAAACGTTATCGACAATCTCATTCGGTACGGGAACATCTTTGAAGGATTCTTCTGGATTGCTATCGGCGTGTGTTTTATCGCTTCGTTGTTGAAACCGGGACGCCGCAGGTCCAAAATCATCGCGGCGGCGAATTTCACAGTGTTCGGCTGCTCGGATTTTGTGGAATTCCACACCGGAGCGTGGTGGCAGCCGACTTGGCTGTTGCTATGGAAGGGACTTTGTATAACTGTGATGCTCTTGCAGTTCGTATTTTACCTTCGGGCAAAGTCAAAGTCCGCATCATCCGCCTAATTTTTCCTGTAGGAGTTTTTGGACCTCTGCCGGTGTGGCTGCGCCTCGGGAGAGTTGCATTACCTGGCCGGTCAGGAAGCCGAAGGCCTTTTTCTGCTTTTTGCCGCCGGCATGGACGTCCTCGACGGCTTGGGGGTTTTTCGCGATTGCCTGGTTCACCCATTCGGCTATCTGTCCGGCATCGGAGACAGCCAGAAGACCTTCCGACTCGGCAATCTTTGCGGGCGTGTCGCCGGTTTCGACCATCTTTACGAAGATTTTGTCGGCGGCTGTGGCGTTGATCTCGCCGCCGGCGAGCATTTTGGCAAGTTCGGCCAGTTGCTCGGCTGCGATGCCGATTTCGGCGATAGCACAGCCTTGCTCGTTGGCAATGGCAGCGCCCCGGCCCAGCAGCAGATTTACGCATCGTTTGGCATCGGCTCCGGCAGCGACGGCTGAATCCAGCAAATCGCCCGTCGGCGCATCGAGCGTTAGCGCATCTGCCTGTTTTTCGGTGAGACTGTACTCGGCCAGGTATCGGGTCTTTCGGGCGATTGGCAATTCGCCAATCTCGGAGGCGATTCGCTCCCGCTGGGCGTCATCGACGACTACCGGCGCGAGGTCCGGCTCGGGGAAGTAGCGATAATCGTGGGCCTCCTCCTTGCCACGCTGAAACTCGCAGGCGTTCAGATCGTCGCGGAAACCCCAGTTCTGCTTGCCCACATCAGCCAGCGACCAGGCTTGGCCTTTTTCGGTAATTTGGGCCTGATGGTAGTCAATCACCCACTGGCACGTCCGCTCCAGTGCGCGGAAACTGTTGAGGTTTTTGACCTCGAAGATGGGCGTGAAGTAGCCTGCGGACTCGTCGAAAATTTTCTTCGGGTCGCCGACCCACAGGGATATATTTGGCTCGAAGCGCATCTGCCCCATTTCCATATTGGCGTGCGAAACGCCAAGCCAGCGGACCATCCTGTGCATCGAACGCGCGAATGACATGACCTCTTCGACGCTGCGGAGGTCCGGCTCGGGGAAGTAACGATAATCGTGGGCCTCTTCTTTGCCCCGCTGAAACTCGCAGGCGTTCAGGTCGTCGCGAAACCCCCAGTTCTGCTTGCCCACGTCGGCCAGCGACCAGCCCCGGCCCTTCTCGGCGATCCGGGCCTGATGATAGTCAATCACCCACTGGCAGGTCCGCTCAAGCGAGCGGAAACTGTTGAGGTTTTTGACCTCGAAGATGGGCGTGAAGTAGCC
>JAUVIQ010000208.1 GCA_030592655.1 Planctomycetales bacterium
CACACCCCCCCCCACAAACCACACTGGGACGCGCGGGCTTATCGGAAAGATAGCCAAAGGCCAAGATAGGGAAGTGCGCCAACACACGACCCTGAAAATCACAAGTGCTTACCCACCAATGGGTTATGGATTTTGCAATTGGCCCGAATCGTTCCCAATTGGCCCCAATTGGCCCCAATGGTTCCCATTCGTTCCCAATCGGCCCGAATTGGCCCGTTTCGGCCCGTTTCGGCCCCAAGGGGGTCCTACGGACCGCTTCGTTCCGAAACAAATCAGGCGGGTGTCGCAGTCGGACGGCACTGTATTAAAAGGTTCTCATGGAATAAAATACCTGTGGGTGATATATACACCCTGCACGGTTGAAAGAAAAGGAGACACAAAATGTCAATGAAGCGAGCAGCGAGCATACTGTCGGCGACGTTGGCCGGTATGATTTTGGCGTCTGTAACGGTCGGACTTTCCGCCAAGAAGCAACAGGCGACCAATATCGCCCCTAACCCAGGCGCTGAAAAGGCCGGTACCGGTAAGTTGCCTGAAGCGTGGTCATATTATCGGAATACGCCGGCTGAAGCAGGCAGGACGGATAAAGTCAGCCACAACGGTAAAAGCAGTGTCTTTCTGAAGGTTACTGGTTTTGGGGACGACGATTTCGCCTGTACCGGCGTGTCGGCGGGTCTGACCGACGGCTACAAGGGTCCGGCGGCAATTTCCGTCAAGCCCTATACGAAGTACAACTTCTCCTTCTACATCAAGGGTAACGGTTTCACCCGTAAGATCAGCGTCAAGCCCTGGGGTTTCAAGGCCGACGGCAGCGGGCGCGACCGGGGCATCCCCGGAGTAAGTGTGCTTCCGACGGATAAGTGGACGCGACACAGCGGCTCGTTCGCCACCAAGGGAAAGACCGAACGGGTTGTGTTGATGTTTTTCGTCTATGGCAAGAAGGGCCGCGACGTCAAAAAAGACGCGATATTTTACGTGGACGACGTAAATCTGTCCGTCGCCGGTCCGATCGGCGCTGAACCCAGGGACATCGTCCTGTCTGATAAACTGGCAGTCGAGGCCATATGTCTATGGGCGCCCAACGAGAAACTCTATACATGGAAAGATATCGAGAAGAAATTCCATGCCGGCGACCCCTACGTCCGTAACTGGGTCAGTCAGAAGATGAAATCGGTCAGGAAACTCACCGACCGTCCAGACAGTTACTACCGGGGCCTGTTCCGTCCGGAATCGCCCTTCGGATGTTGCACCATCACCTGCCCGTTTCACCCGGAGATGTTCGCATGGATGCCGTTCGAGTGGAGCCCCGACCATCCCTGGCGGCTGGTATGCCCGGACTGCAAAAAGGAAGGGCGAAAACCGTATCACTATCCCAACAAGTTATATCCCGACGACGGTAAAGGCTGCCGGCCCACCGACGAGGTCTGGCGAAAGACCCACACGCCCGAATGGTCGGCGAAGTACAGCATCCCCTGGAAGAAGTGGGACGGACGCACCCACGGGCACATCGACGGTTACGCCTTTTTCTTCCTGGGGTACACCCAGTCACGCATCTTCTTCGAACTCAACTGGCGCCACAACATCCTTGGAAACCTGTGCCAGGGATACGTCTTCGGCTCCAAACTGTATCCCGCCGGTAGCGATGAGGCCAAACTGGCCGACGTCTGCGCCGCCAAGGCCAAGGTAATCATGGTAACGATGACACGGGCCATTATGGGCGATTCGTATCTTCGGGACGTCCTGGGGATGAGCGAGGCCGACTACCGCAAGGCGGTACAGGGTTTGACCAAAGGACCCGCGGGAAAGCCTCTGCCATGGAAGAAATATCCCGGATACGAAAAGCGGGACGTCATTTCCGACCATTCAGACAGTGATCCGGCCCATCCCATCTCGGCAATCAGAGCCAACTGGCGGGGACAAATTACCCGGTTCCCCGACCGGATGCACTCCGGCTGGGCCAATGAGTGGCTGAAGTCTTACGTGATGATCCAGAGCAGTTTCACTCCCGACGAGCGTAAGACCAACCTGGCCGAATTGGTTGAGCGGGTGCTGGTTTCCGAAGCCGGCGACGCCGAACGCCTCGCCGGGAGCGGTCAAAAGGTCAAGAAAGGCGTGTGCGAACTCGGTATGAATCCGCATGAACTGTCGCTTCGCGGAAACCTCGCCGGAGGCAGGGCATGGAGCACGCTGAATCTGGGGATGATGCTCAAGGACCCGAAGATTATCCGCAACGTCGTCGTCGCCACCCATCGCTATTTGCGGCCCGGCACAGGCTACTTTACCGCCGACGGGCTTGGCTACGAGACTTCTCCGCACTATACCAACGTCGCGCTGGCCAACATCGCCTCGACGCTGACGGCGCTGAACGGCATGACTGAAGGCTTCGGCCCGGGGGATCCGTTCTGGGACCCCAAAACCAAATCGCTGAATCCCTACCTGGACCCCGCCCTTGAACGGGCGGTCTATAGCACGCTGCTGAGCGTCCTTCCCGACGGTCGCTGCGCGCCCTGGGTCGATTCCTGGATCACGGAAAAACCGCAGATGGGAATGATTAAGAAGGTCGCCGACGCCACAGGCAGGGTCCCGGAAAAATTCAAACCCTGGCTGGACGTCTCCAAAGACGACAAGGGCAAATTCCATATCACGCTCAAGAAGGAACTGACGCTTCCGAGTTACCTCCTGCCCGCCAACCGCTATGCCGTTATGCGCGCGGGGAAGGGGAAGGACCAGACGTTCGTGTCGGTCGATTGGAGCAAACGGACCGGGCACAGCCACAGCGGCCCGTTTAACCTGCTTCTGTACGGCGCACGCCGCGAGATGCTGTACGACCAGGGATACCTCAACAACGACACGCCCACACAACACTGGATGAATTGCGCCGAAGCGCACAACACCGCACTGGTGCGTCAGGCCGGCGGCAACGCCGCCAGGTGCATAACATGGCGAGGCAGTTTGCGCTTCTTCGCCGATACTCCGACCGTCAAAGCCGTCGAAGTCGCACAGAAAGGAAGGATGTATCAGCGGACGGTAACACTGATGGCTTCGGGCAATCCATACGTGGTCGATATATTCCGACTCCAGGGCGGCTGGCTGCACGATTATTACATCCACAGCCTCGGCGAAACGCTCTCCGTTACCGGCGCGACACTCAAACCGGTCGCCGATAAGAAAAAGTCACTCTACGACGTCAGCGGCTTCAAATACCGCACCAGCACCGGCGCTAAGGTCATCACCGGTATCAGCCGGGGTGAGACAAACGGAACCTTCACCGCCACCTGGCGCGATATGAAGGATTGGCGGACCATCCCGCCGGAGTTCGATAAAGAGGCTGTAACGCGGATCCGCATCCTGGGTGCACCGGGGACTGAAATCCTCGTCGGAAAGTCCTTCGGGCAACGGTACATCGGCGAGCGCGACGTTGAGCAGCGAGTTACGGTCATGTGCGTCCGCCGGAAGGCGGAAGCCTTCGGTAAGTCTCCCGACGCCTTCGTAGCCGTCATTGACGCCGTTCGCGGAAAAGACGAAAACATCAAGCAGGTCCGACAACTGAAGGTAGTCTCAGGCGACAAGGCCGCCGTGGGCGTCAAGATCGTCCGATCCGGCGGCGTCGATTTCGTCCTGAGCACCACCAGCGACGACGTGGCGACGACCTTCGTCGATCCCGATGTTGAAGGTATAGACATAAAGAGAACACTGACCGGCAGGCTGGGAGTGATACGATGCGATACCGGCAAGCCTGCGTCGCTCATACTTCTGAATGGTAAAAAACTGTCCTTTGGTAACAAAACCGTTACAACAGATTCGCAGGATCCGCGTCGATGACGATCTCTGCGCCGACCTTCGCGCTCATTTCGTGCATTTGTCCGATGAGTGCGCTTTGAATATATCCGGGGCGCGGGCAGTAGCAGTCCACTTCGAAGCGGAACTGCCGGCGGATTTTGAATACGCCCGCCCGCATAGGTCCGACGATTCTCACGTCGTCTTTGCCGGCGAATAATCGACGAAGATATTTTCCCAGTGCATCAGCGCCGGCTTCGGCGCGGGCGACCTTCTCGTGGCGGACGATAAACCGCACCAGGCGGACGAACGGCGGAACGCCCGTCGCCTCGCGCTGGGGCAGTTCGTAGGACGAAAAACCGGCGTAATCGTGCTTCAGTGCGAAGCGGATCGCGGGGTCCGACGGATGCAGCGTCTGGACGACGACCTGGCCGCCGCGCTTCGCCCGCCCGGCTCGCCCTGCCACCTGGACAATCAACTGAAAGGTCCGCTCTGCCGCCCGAAAGTCGGGTATCGCAAGGGCTGTGTCTGCGCTGACGATGCCCACCAGCGTTACGCGCGGAAAATCCAACCCCTTGGCCACCATCTGCGTACCGAGCAGAATGTCCACGTCGCCGGCTGCGAAACGGTCGAAGACCTCGCGGAACTGCTTTGGGCTGGACATCGTGTCGCTGTCCATCCGCGCCACGACGGCGGTGGGGAACTTGCGGGCGAGTTCGCTCTCGATCCGCTGGATGCCCATCCCGAAGAGGATAAGTTTCTTCCCACAGGCCGGGCATGCCGGCGGGACCGCAGCGGTCGCCTGGCAGTAATGACACATCGCCAGGCTCAAGGCGCGGTGAAAGACCATCGCCCTGCTGCACTGCTCGCACTGGAGTTGCCATTTGCACGACGGGCAGAAGACGAAACTGGCGTACCCGCGACGGTTCATCAGGAGGATCGTCTGTTCGTCGCGGTCAAGCGTGTGGGCGAGTTTGGCCCCCAGCGTCCTTCCGATGAGTTCGATCTTTCCGGGTGTGATTTCCTTTCGCAGTTCCACCAACAGCAGCGTCGGCATGGGCAGGGAGTGAATCCGTCGCGGAAGTTCCAGCAATTCGTATCGTCCGGTTTGTGCGTTGCGGAGCGATTCCAGCGACGGCGTAGCCGAGCCCAGCAGGACCGGGACGTCTTCGATGGCGGCGCGCTTGACGGCTACGTCGCGCCCGTGGTAGCGCGGGACGGTTTCCTGTTTGTACGACGATTCGTGTTCCTCATCGACGATTATCAGCCCGAGCCGCCGGGCCGGTGCGAATATCGCGCTTCGCGGACCGATGACGCAGGTGGCGTGCCCGTCGCGTATCTGCTCGTAGTAGAACG
>JAUVIQ010000248.1 GCA_030592655.1 Planctomycetales bacterium
ACCTTTGAGGAGGTGGTCGGGCAGGAGCACGTCGGGACCACGCTGGTCAATGCGATAAAGACCGGCAGGGTCGCTCACGCGTTCCTGTTCACCGGAACTCGCGGCGTCGGCAAAACGACGATGGCCAGGATACTCGCCAAGGCGCTCAACTGCATGTCGTCCGACGGGCCTACAACCACGCCATGCAACGAGTGCGAAGCCTGCCTGGCGATCGCTCGCGGCGACGACGTGGACGTAGTGGAAATCGACGGAGCCTCAAACCGAGGCATCGACAACGATCGCGAACTCCGCGATAACGCAATCTATCACCCGGCCCGCTGCCGATACAAAATCTACTACATCGACGAAGTACACCAGATAACCAAAGACGCATTCAACGCACTACTCAAAACGCTCGAAGAACCGCCCGAACACGTAAAATTCATCTTCGCGACCACCGAGCCTGAAAAAATCCCAGCCACAATTCTCTCACGCTGCCAAAGGTTCGATTTCCGCGATATACCGACAGGAAAAATCGCCGAACACCTCGAATCAATCTGCAAGACGGAGGACGTAAAGGTAACATCCGGAGCCATCTTCCGCATTGCCCGGGCGGCAGCCGGTTCGATGCGCGACGGGCTGAGCCTGCTGGATCAGTTACTCGCTGCCGGCGCAGGCGAAGTCGGCGAAGACGACGTTGTATCCGTTCTCGGCACACCGTCCGACGAGCGGACCGCTGAAATCGTCAAGGCAATTTCCGACGGCGACGCAGCGGCTACACTGGACTCTCTCGACGAACTGCTCCGCTCCGGCCTGACGCTGGAATCGGCGGTCTCCGCCGTCGGCGAGATGTTCCGCCACATGATGCTGTCATCCTCCTGTGGCGCCGATAGCCCGCTTATCGAACTTCCCGAAACGCAGAAAAAGGTCGTGGCTGAATTGGCCGGTAAATTCACGTTGCCGGCATTGGTCCAGGGCGTCAGCCTGACCCAGACGACCAGGCGGAACCTGCGAGGACTGGCGTCGGGAAGGGGATTGGCCGAAGCGATGCTGGTCCGCCTTGCCGCTACCGATAAATTCGTCGATGCCGCAAGTCTGATAGATAGACTGGAACGTTTAGCCGTCGCCCGCCCAGGCGGATCTTCGACCGGTACGCCGACGCGATCACCCGGTACGCCGACGCAATCAACCCGACGGCCTTCACCTGCTCCGGCAGGTCAAAAAAAAAGCCGATAGATAACAGGCCGATTCCCGCGCAACCTTCCCCCGTTGATGAAAGTGCGGCTTCGCAAAGCGCCCCTTCATTGGAGAATCCATCATGGACGGAGCAATACGTTCGCGGTCAATGGCCTGCGATTGTTTCCGTCCTGAACGCCAACCGTCAGGGGCAGGTTGCCGGGATGTTGATGCCTGCGAAGGTGCTGGGACTGGAAGGCGACACGCTCCGGCTTGGATTCGACTCTGCCCACGAAGCCATCCGCAAAAGATGCGCCGAGCGAATGGATGAGACTATCACCCAGGCCCTCGGCGGATTATTCGGCAGGGGGTCTGTGGTGTGCGAATACGTCCCGACGGACGAAGCGAACGCCCGGGCAGCACCGGCCAACGCGAACGCCGCGATTTCATCAGCCCAGCGAGCGGAGATAAACAATGACCCAGCCGTCAAGTCTGTGGTGGATTTCTTCGACGGAACAGTAACAAACATAACCCGCCAAACCCCGGCGATAAAAGAAACAGAGTAGTCCACGGATTACACGGATTACACGGATTGTAAAAAGAGAAAAAAAGGCATGAAAGAAAAACCTTTTATTGACGGTGTATCGGATTCGGTCGAGCTGACTGATTGGCAAAAGGAAGAGTTGGACCGTCGCTCGGAGACCTATCGCAACGATCCGGAAGCAGGTTTATCTTGGGAAGAAGTCAGGGAGCGAATCATGCGAGGTCAAGCCCACTCTTGATCTTTTTATATTCGTGTAATTTGTGGACTTATAATCTGGAGAGATAATGTTCGGTGATATAGGAAAGATGTTGAAAATGGCCGGTCAGATGAAGGCGAAAATGCCGGAAATGAAAGCGAAACTAGCCGCTTCCCAGTTCACTGCCGATGCGGGCGGGGGAGTAGTATCAGCCACCGTCAACGGTAAGATGCAACTGGTGGATGTGAAAATCGCACCGGAGGTTTTGGGCGACGGCGATGCCGAAATGTTGGCGGATTTGATTACGATCGCCGTTTCCGCCGCACAGGAAAAGGCCGCTGCCGCTGCGGCTGAAGCAATGTCAGAACTCACCGGCGGAATGAAACTACCGGGAATGGAAGAATTGATGTAGGGATAATTCATGGCTGGTTATTCCGAAACAATCGAACGTCTGATAAGCGAACTTGGCAAACTGCCGGGCATTGGCCCGCGGTCAGCCGAGCGGGTCGCGTTTTACCTCCTCAAGGCCGAGCAGGACGACGCCTTCGCCCTGGCTGACGCCATCCGCGACGTCAAAATCAACATCCGCGCGTGCAGCCTCTGTTTCAACCTGGCTGAAGGCGAGTTGTGCAACATCTGCGCCGATCCGCGACGCGACAAATCGACGATCTGCGTAGTCGAGCAGCCGAAGGATTTATTGGCCCTGGAGTCCACCGGCGCGTATCGCGGGGTTTATCACGTCCTGATGGGGCACGTCGCGCCGATGGAAGGCATCGAGCCGGAAGATTTGACAATCGCCGCTTTGGTCGAGCGTGTGCGGGCAGGTCAAATTGAAGAGGTGCTGCTTGCGACGAATCCCGATGTAGCCGGGGACGGAACTTCCCTTCACGTCGCATCGGCCCTTGAGGGTACCGGCGTGAAGATCACCCGCCTGGCAAGAGGCTTACCGGCAGGCGGACAGATAGAATACGCCAACAAGAGCATCCTCACAGACGCCATCACCCAACGACGGAAGATGTGAGTGAAGAAAGGGACTAGGGACTAGGGATTGGGGACTGGGGAAAAACCGCGATCACGCCACTCGCCCAAATGGTGCAGAACTTGTAGCACAAGGGGACGAAATGAGATATTACGCAATTGATGTTCCGGAATGCCTTTGCGACCTTGCGTACGAAGTTGCAGTCGAGGATCTGAAGGCCATTGTAGAGAACATATTTGATGAAAACAAAATATCGACTATTGTCGTAGAGTCTGAATTGGACAAAAGTACAATAGAAAATATGCTACACGAGTATTTGCACAAAGAAGCGGTAAGTGTCTGCGAAGTTGTGTAATCTTGTTAAAGGTCGCTACCCGGGGGAACGGAGAATCGCCATGAAAGGTTTGATTGGACTGTTTTCGATATTGGTTGTAACCGGTTCGGTCTTGGCTGTTACGCCCGCTGAGGTTAGGGCTTTGCGGCAGGAGCGGAAGGTCGATAAGGGACGTGTCGAGTTTCTCTATAAATTTCAGAATGAATATGTAACGCTCGCCGCACAGGCTGCCAGGCGAGGTAGCGAGGCGGCCAGGGCGTGGGCGAAATTCGATAAAAAATCCAAGGCCGTCGCCGTCCTTGCCCGCTCACCCTTCGGCGGCGGCGAATCGGTAGGAAGTTACTGGCCTGTAGGCGTGAAGGTCGAGCTGCTGAAAAATGTCGTCGAACCGTTGGAAAAGGCAGGGGTAAAAAAAATCGTCCTGACCGATGTGCTCAATGAAGAAAGCAA
>JAUVIQ010000078.1 GCA_030592655.1 Planctomycetales bacterium
AAACCCTTCCTGTCGCTGCAATTCGACGGGCACAGTAACGATGCCGGAATGATGACACGCTGCGAGGCGTACCTGGATTCCAAAGGAATCCTCAGGCCCTGGAAGAAGCACGCCGCCGAAGAGGACGTAATGGCGCAGGTTTAATCTTAAACGAAAACGGACGGATAAGCATGGTTTTGCAGACACAAACGATGACGGAATCCGCACCGGCCCGGGGCGGAAAACTCGCTGGGCGGACGCTTTGGATACCGCGAATGACTTATGCCGGTGCGCGGATGATGGCGGCGGTGTTTCGGTCAATCGGTATCGACGCAGCCGTTACGCCCGAATCCGACGAACGGACGCTCGAACTGGGCGGACTCTACACCAGCGGCGAAGAATGCTACCCGGAAAAGGTTACCATCGGCGACTTCCTGCGGATTATCCACGCAGACGATTTCGACCCGGACAAAACGGCCTTCCTTATGCCCACTGCCGAAGGCCCCTGCCGCTTCGGCCAATACGCGCCGTACCTCAAACAGGTACTCGGCGAACTCGGCCACGATGACGTTCCGGTTATTTCGCCGACGTCCAAGAACAGTTACGACGATTTCACCGCCCACGCGCCCGACTTCATGAAGCGGGCATGGTGGGGGATGGTGTCGGCTGACATACTGGTCAAGATGCTGCTGAAGACACGCCCGTACGAAAACACCCCCGGCGACGCCGATGAGGTCTTCGAAAACTCCCTGGACGCTATCGAGGAGGTGGTTTCAGACCCGGCACTGACGGGCAGGCAGCGATTCGCAAAGGTATTGACGGCGCTGATCGATATGCGTGATGCGTTCCGGGGCGTTCCAGCCACTTATACGAGGGACAGACCGCTTATCGGCGTGGTCGGCGAGATATTCTGCCGGCTTAATACGTTCAGCAACCGCGACGCTATCCGCCGGATCGAGGACCACGGCGGAGAAGCATGGATGTCAGACGTGGGCGAATGGGTCTGGTACACAAACTGGTCGCAAAAAACTATTCTGAAGCGTGAGGGAAAAACCTTCAGCCGCACGATGCTCGCCGCCATTATCAAAAATCACTTACAGAAAGGGTACGAGCATAAACTATACGCGCCGTTCGCCGAAGACTTCGTCGGATACGAAGAACCGCACGACGTGTATAAAGAAGTGCTCGAGCCGGGATGGCCTTACCTTCCCGCCGACGGCGCGCTGGGCGAAATGGCGCTGTCAATCGGGAAAAGTGTTTACCTCTACGAAAAGGGCGCTGACGGAATCATCGACATCAGCCCGTTCTCGTGCATGAACGGGATCGTATCCGAGGCAGTCTATCACGCCGTCTCACGCGACCACGACGGAATCCCCATCAGGAACTTTTATTTCGACGCGAGCACCTCCAACATGGAGCGCGACCTGGACATATTCATGGAACTTGCCCTTTCCTACTGCCGACGAAAAAAACGCCCCAGGCGCTATCCGCAATGGTTTAAGTAGATGACGCAAATTGCGCCGGACCAACACGAATCCGTCGATGCGACGAGCGATAAACTCGCGCAATTTCGCCGATCAATCGGACGGCTTGAGGATACGTACTCTTCGCTGCCGGTGGCGACCCGCGCGACCTGCCCAATCTGCCAAAGTGTAATCGACGCCGAATTCGACCGGAAAGGCGAGCAAATCGTCCTGACATACCACTGCCCCGACTGCGGCGAAAATACCGAAGTCCACGCAGACACGATCTGGTCGGCCCCCAGCCCCACACGCACGCTGACCGGTTCGCCCATCCAGCCAATTCTTCGCCGCCTGCCGCGAACGGTCGAGACGCTCTGCCCGGAATGCTGCGCGGTGATACTGGGACGATATTTCGTCAAGGCGGGGGCGGTATTCATCGAAAAAACCTGCCCGGAGCACGGGTACTTCCGCGATTGCATCAGCAGCGACGCGCTGCTGTACTCGAAGGCTTCGTGGTGGACGTTCGAGGATGCTCCGGGGCAGCGGCATCCCGCCCACAAGGCGGGGCGATGCCCAGCCGAGTGCGGGTTGTGCGGGCAGCACACCTCGGCCTCATGCCTGGCGCAGATCGACCTGACCAATCGCTGCAACATGCGCTGCCCGGTCTGCTTCGCCAATTCCGGCGCGAACGGATACATCTATGAGCCGAGATTCGAGCAGGTTGTCGAGCAGTTGCGCACCTTGCGAGAATTGGACCCGACGCCGGCGCCGGCCGTTCAGTTCACCGGCGGCGAACCGACGATACATCCTGATTTTCTGCCGATTATCTCAGCTGCGCGGGATATGGGCTTTTCGCACATCCAACTCGCCACCAATGGCCTGACCTTCGCCGATATTGAGTTCGTCCGCGCCGCTGCCGACGCCGGCGTCCACACGCTTTATCTCCAGTTCGACGGCGTCGGCGAAGAACCGCACCGCTACACGCGAAACTTCCCCGGAATCTGGGAAAAGAAACTCGCCTGTATCGAAAACTGCCGAAAAATCGGCCTGAAGGTTTGCCTCGTTCCGACCATTCTCAAAGGCGTCAACGACGAGCAGGTGGGCGAAATTTTCCGCTTCGCCGTGGCGAATATAGACGTTGTCAGCGGAATCAGTTACCAGCCTGTGAGTTTTTCAGGAAGGGCCGATCCGAACGAAGTGGCGCAGAAGCGATATACGCTCGGCGATCTGGCGCACGACATCGCCGACGCAGCCGGGGCCGAACCGCTGCGCGATATGTACCCGCTTTCGATTGTCGCGCCGCTGGGGCAATTCCTCCAGGCGATAACGGGTAATCCCAAGATTCGCCCCTCCTGCCACCCGGACTGCGCCTTCGGAACCTACCTTATGATCTCGCCGGACGGAAATGCGTTTCCCTTCCCGCAGGTGGTCGATGTCGAAGGAATGTTCAGCGACATGAACCGCCTCGCACGGCGTATCGAGAAAAAAGGACGAATGTCCTGGCTGGACAAAATGGCTGTATTCAGGATGTTCAAGCGACATTTTCGCGCCGAATCCGCCCCGCAGGGGCTGGACGTGAAAAAATTCGTTCGAAGCCTCCATGGCCTGGTCGATAAGAACCTTGGTCGCGGCAAGGGCGAAAAGCATACGTACAAGACATTGCTTTGTGCGGGGATGCACTTTCAGGATCGATATAATTACGACGTGCAACGAGTCAAGCGATGTGTCATACTGTACTCCACGCTGGAAGGGCTTTTCCCGTTCTGTGCGTATAACTGCGGACCTGAGTACCGCGCGTTCGTGGAAAAGAAACATTCAAAATCGGATAAGAATATCTGATCTGGAGAGTCAATGATGAAAAGAATTGCGATTGCGTTTTTGGTTATAGGTTTGGTTTCGGCGGCAGGCTGTCAGAGTAAGCCCGACGAGATTCTCTGGCGTGCCCAGGCCGACGATGGTCTTGTCGTAACCGCCGGCGTACCTCATCGGAATTACGTTCGGGGCGGGACGGTAACGGTGTCGGTGGTTGTGCGTAACATATCCGCCGACGATATTGCTATCGGCGCTGACAGCGGCGCGCTGGTCTATGCGACACTGTGGCGCAAAACCACGATCGGATGGGAACAGGTCAAGCGATATCCGCAGTCGGCTGTGATGGTCGCGTCGCCGTGGAAACTCGCTGCCGGAAAAACCTACAAATGCCCGCTGAACCTTCCGATCGAACCGGACTGGCCGACAGGCGAACCGCTCAGATTGACCGTCGAACTGAACGGGCGCGACGACCTCGCCCCCGGCGGGCTGATTCAGGTCTTCGCCACACAGGCCGACTACGATGAGGCGCTGAAGGATTGACGACTACAGATGAGCCGCCCGTCGCATGCACTCGCTCCGGCAGAGATGAATTATCATCATCCGCTGGAAGATTACCTGGGCACTTGGCCGTTCCGCCGGCTGCTGCGCCGGCTCTCGGTAGAGGGTAAAAACGGAACCGCTCTCGAACGGATCATCTCCAGTTATCGCAACCCGAACGCCCCGTTCATCCAGCGACTGAAATACTTTCCCGTTCATCTGTTCATCGACCGGATGCGCGGGAGCGTGCCGGCCGAGACTTTCCGCGAGCGACTCGCCTCTCACGCCCCGACCGTTCGCGGACTGGTAATCGTCGCGCGCAGCGTAGCCGAGTTCGGCCTGACAACTCCGCAGAAATTCTCCGCCCCGCTTTTCGCCGTCTGGAACCTCACCAACCGATGCAACCTACAGTGTCAACACTGCTACCAGAGCAGCGACAAGAACGCATTGGTCGATGAACTGACGCTGGATGAGAAACTCGCCGTCGTGGACCAGATGGGTTCAGCCCACATGCCGATGCTTGCGCTGTCGGGCGGGGAACCGACAATAAGCCCCGATCTGCTGCCAGTCATTCGACGGGCGAAGCAGTACAAAATGCACACAACCATCGCCACCAACGGCACGATGATAACCGAAAAACTCGCCGGCGAACTGGTCGATGCCGGGCTGCGATATGTCGAAATCTCGCTGGATTCGACCGATCCTGCCCGACACGACGCCTTTCGCGGCGTACCGGGAATGTGGGAAAAGGCAGTCCGCGGCGCGAAGATCGTCGTTGCAACCGAAGGCCTGCGCCTGGGGATTGCCATGTGTGTCCATCGCGGAAACTACCATGAAGTCCGCGACATGATCGAGTTCGCCATTTCCATCGGAGCCGGTTGCTTCGCGCATTTCAACTTTATCCCGGTCGGACGCGGGCTGAAAATGGTCTCCGGCGACATAACACCGACCCAGCGGGAGGAACTGCTGGGGTTACTCAACGAGTACATGCAGTCCGGTCGGATCGGGGTGATTTCAACGGCTCCGCAATTGGGTCGCGTCTGCCTGATGGGCGCTCCGATTGATTCGGGTAAGACAGCCTGTAGCCACGCCGGCAGCGGAAGCGGGGTCAAGGCGCGAGTCGTCGCTAAGTACCTCGGCGGATGCGGAGCCGGTCGCACATATATCTGCATCGAACCGAACGGCGACGTTACGCCATGCGTCTATCTGCCCCATCGCGTCATGGGAAACCTGCGGGACGCCGACATCATCGAGATATTCCGCAACGGTTACTACGACCTTCTCAACGACCGCTCCGACCGCATCCATCATTGCCGGACGTGCGACTTCGCCGATTACTGCGGCGGTTGCAGGGCCAGGTCCGACGCGTACTTCGGACGCCTCGATGCCGGCGATCCGGGATGCGTCCTCAACCAGGAATACTGGGATGAACTTGTCGCTTCAGGCGTAGTCAACGAAGAAGCCTCCGACGACCCGGCACAACTCGAACTGACCCCCACACGCCACGGACTGGCGTAGGCTCCGGCCCAGCCTACGCCTCGATGATCCGCTCGTAGAGCGATTCGATCTTCTCTACCAGAATTTGATGGTCGAATTTTTCGACGGCGCGTCGTCTTCCTTCTTCGCCGAGATGGGCTCGGGTTTGTGGTGCTGCAGCCAGTGTTTCGATGGCGGTCTTCAATCCTGCGATGTCGCCCGGCTCCAGCAGTACGCCGGTGTCGAAATCGATCACTTCGCGGGCGCCGTCGATGTCGAAACTGATTACCGGCTTACCCGCCAGCATTGCCTGTGGAAGCGCCCGCGCCAGGCCTTCGCGGAGTGAGCAGTGGACGACAATGTCGGCAGCGTGCATAACGGTCGGCATCTGTTCGGGCGGCAGAAGTCCCGTCAGGTGTACACGCCCGGTCAGGCTGGCGGACGCTCGTATCGTCCGCTCGATGCCCCGTCGCCGATGTCCATCGCCGACGAAGCAGAAATGTATCCTCCGGTCGCCGATTCGTTCAGCGGCTGACAGGATAAACTCGTGCCCCTTCAATTCGGCCAGGCGCGAGACCTGCGTAACCAGCACGTCGTCCTTGTTCAACCCCAGATTTTGTCGGAACTTATCGGCATCGTCGGGACGGTTGATAAACGTTTCGACCTCCATGCCGCTATAGATTGTGGTGTACTGTTCAGGTTTGCCCACGCCGGCAGCGAGTGCCTGGTCGGTCATAGCGTCAGCGACGGAGATAATCGCGTCGGTCCGACGGGCCGCTCGCTTTTCCAGTGCGATGTATAGGCGATTCGCCAACCTGCCGCCGTAGGGGTGAAACGGCAGGCCGTGGATTGTGTGGACAATTTTCGGTAAGTCCGAATCGTCTCGCACTTTCGCCGCTGCTCGTCGTGCGAGGATACCGGCTTTGGATGAGTGCGTGTGGACTACGTCCGCTTTCAGGCCGCCAAGCAATTTCACCAATGCGCGATAAGCGATTGCATCCAGAAGCGGATTAATCGCTCTGCGGAGCGAGTTGAGGACGATGACTTCGTAATCGCCCGCCCGCGCCCGGGTGAGCAGTTCGCCTTCAGGTCCCAGCGCCGGGCCGGTAATCAACGTTACCTCATGCCCGCGACGGGACAGACCTTCGCAGGTCAGGATTGTGTTCTCCTGCGCCCCGCCCAGAATCAATCGGGTTATAACGTGAACGATTTTCATTGGTTCGTAATTCGTAATTGGTAATTCGTAATTAGTAATTCGTAACAGAGCGTCGGTTTTTTTACTAATTACGAATTACCAATTACGAATTACTAACTACTAATTACCAATTACTACGTCTGTTCCTCCAACTCGCCGTCGCCGACGAGTTCGCCGTTTTCGCCGCGTGCGAGTAGTTGGATTTTCTTTTCTGCGGCGTCGAGGATCGTCCGGCATTGCTTGATAAGTTTTACGCCCTGTTCGTATTCGGCGATGGATTCGGCCAGTCCGGTTTGCCCGGACTCTATCCGCTCGACGATCCGGTCGAGTTTTTCCATCGCCTGCTCGAATGTCTGTTTTTCCTTTGCCATTACGATTGCTCCATTTCTTCAAAGAGGTTTGGCGTGTTTTCCTGCTTGATGCTTTGTTTTTTCGGTGCGGTTTTTTCTCCGGCGACGCGAGATGTGATTTTCCCGTCGGAAAGTTCGGTCTCAAGCCGGTCGCCGGGTGAGACGTCGTTGACGCTGCGGAGGATTTGCCCCCCGGCGATTCTTGTTACCGAGTATCCGCGTTTGATGACGGATTTGTAACTCATCGCTTCGAGTTGTTTGCCCAGTCCGGTCAATCGTTGCCGCGAGAGAACGAGGCGGTGTCGCGGATGCGCTCCGGCCAATCGGTTGACAATCATCGCCAGCGCGTCGGATGCATGTTTTGCGCGTCTTCCCAACGCCCACGCCAGATCGCGCCGTACCCCGGCGAAGCGCCGCTCGCTGGTGGTTCGTTGGTTTTGGAGTCCTTGGCGCATCCGGCTGGTCAGGTCGTCGAGCATCTGCTGGTTTGTCCGGATTCGCCCAGCCGGGTCGCGGAAGACAGCGCTTCGCTGCACCGACGCCAGCGAATTTCGGGCATTTTGGAGCAGGTCTTTGACCCTTCGCGTGAGCCTTCGGGCAAGTGTGTTGAAGTGCCGGTGAATTTCAGCGCCGTCGGGAACTGCCAGTTCCGCCGCCGCTGTCGGCGTGGCTGCCCGAACGTCGGCGACGAAGTCGGCGATGGTGAAATCGACCTCGTGCCCCACGCCGGTGATAATCGGCGTTTTCGCTGTGAAAATGGCGCGTGCGACGATTTCCTCATTGAACGCCCAGAGGTCTTCGAGGCTTCCGCCGCCGCGAGCGACGATTATCGTGTCGATTTGATATTTTTCGGCGGCTGAATCCATCAGGCGGACAGCCTGGGCGATTTCGCCGGCGGCTTCGTCGCCCTGGACGCGAACGGGAACGAGGAACACCTTCGCCGCAGGCCAGCGGCGCGACAGCGTTTGGGCGATGTCGCGGACTGCCGCCCCGGTCGGCGAGGTAATCACGCCGACGGCGCGCGGAAATCGCACAAGCGGTTTTTTGCGAGCGGGGTCGAACAGACCTTCGCGTTCGAGACGCTCCTTCAATTGCCGGAACGCCAGTTCCAGCGAGCCGACTCCCTGCGGCGCGAGGCGCTCGACGTAAAATTGCAGCCGGCCCTGGCGTTCGTACACATCGACCCGCCCGGCGGCGACGACCTCAAGCCCGTCCTCAATGTCGAAGCGGACATTTGCGGCAGCGAAGCGGAACATCACCGCATCAATGGATGCGTCGGCGTCCTTGAGCGAAAAGTATAAATGACCCGACGAGTGCCGCTTGAAATTGCTGATCTGTCCGACAACCGAGATTCGTTTCGGAAATGTCTCCAGCAGCGAATCTTTAATCCGCGCCACCAGGTCCGAGACGGTCAGCGGGGCGGGTTTTTTCGCACCGGCGTCAAATGGTAATTGCGAGTCGGTCATATCGGTTGAGAGTGTACCATTCTCGTCGGGGCGATGCACGCTCGACAAAACGTTTTCGACGGAATATCGTATCGGTATGGAACATGAAATAACCATTTCCAATCGTCAGGAGAGTCTCGATATTTCCGCTGCCTCTCTGCGACGCCTGGTGGAGTTTGTGGCGACGGCGGAGGGACGCGGCATAGATTCCGTCGATGTGGCGATTGTCGATACCGATGAAATCGCATCATTGAATAGCCGCTATCTCGACAGGGACGAGGTAACGGACGTATTGAGTTTCGACATTTCCGAGGCGAACTCGCCCGGCATCAGCGCCCAGATAGTCGTTTGCGGCGCCGTAGCGGCCGAAGTCGGCCCACGCCATGGCATGTCGGGTGATGACGAACTGATGCTCTACATCATTCATGGCCTGCTGCACCTGATGGGTTATGACGACGCCGGGGTTCAACAGGCAGAGCGAATGAAGAGACGCCAGGAACAGATACTGGCCGAATTCAATCCCGCCCGGTAACTCACTGATGATCGCTATTTCACGCAAGTTGAGCACACAAAACATCTTGACGAAAAACGAAGTTTAAGGTATCATTACGGGGTATTCTGAATTGTAGCAAGACCATCTGCTCTGTTCTCACGCAAGATTCAACGAAAGGAGGTTGAATGCGATGTTAAGAGGGAAACCAGTATGCGCCCTGTATTCTATCTGTCTGGCGGCTGGGACTTTACTGTTCACCGTTCAGGCGGCCTTTAGTGAACTGAACCTTGGGCCTGAGCAGTTGGTTACAGCCGGCGGGTCCGCCGTCGTCGTGCCGGGATATTCGGTTCCGTCGTTTGTGGACTGGAACAATGACGGGTTTAAGGACTTGATTGTCGGCGAGGGCAGCGGTAGTTGCACACCAAAGGTGCGTGTGTACATTAACTCCGGAGCGTATGGCAACCCCCAATTCACGGGATACTTCTATGCCCAATCCAACGGTTCCGACCTGACGACCCCCGGAAGCGGTTGCCTGGGTCTGTTTCCGCGCGTCGTGTACTGGGACGCAGATAACTACAAGGACCTGCTCGTGGGTCAGTCCGATGGAAAGATCAGGCTTTTCCTGAACGACGGCGCCGGCGATGAAAACCCGACCTTCGACGGCGGGACACTGCTCCAGGTGGGCGATCCCGGTTCCAAGACAGACATCGACGTGGGTTCCCGCGCCACTTCCACAGTCGTGGATTGGAACAGCGACGGAAGAAAAGACCTCGTTGTGGGCGCATACGACGGAAAGATACACATCTTTCTGAACGAGGGGACCGACGCCTCGCCGGATTTCCGCAGTGAGTCATTCGCGCAGGAGAACGGATCGAATCTGTTTGTTCCCATTAACCGATCAAGCCCTGTGGTTCTCGATCTTGACGATGACGGGAAGAAAGACCTTCTCGCGGGCAACACAGAGGGGCAACTGTTGTTCTACAGCAACGTCGGCAGCGACGGTTCTCCGGTATTCTCGGGTCATTCGCTCATCGATGCGGACGGTAGCGTGATCGACCTCATGGGTGTGATCGATGCCCGATCCAGGCCGTTCGTATGCGATTGGACGGGCGACGGCCTGCCGGATGTTTTAATCGGCGCCGGTGACGGCCAGGTACATCTCTATCAGGGCGTTCCCGAGCCGGCGAGTCTTTCGTTACTGGCGGTCGGCGGACTGGTTCTTATTCGTCGCAGAAGATAACGACTTGGCGTCGATTGTCGGCAGCCTTGTCATCCGGGTGCGAAATGGATAGTATAGTTGTGTTGATTGGGCTGTTCGCCCGGCGTGTTCAGTGTCCCGCACGGCTAGCGAAAGTGGATGCGTATTAGTGGAGCGATTCCTAAGGTGGAACCGCTGTTATTTGGGGCTGCTGCTGTTGCAGTTGTCCTGTCAGGATTTTTTTCACTGAATGCCTGCGCTCTGCGCGACCCGTCCCGTCGCGGTCTTGAGTCAGCCTTCCTCGGCGGGGACCGCCGTCGCCTGGATGAACTCATCAAGCACCTGCATGAGTTGCGGATGGTCTGCGCACTGCTCAGGGCAGTGTGCAATCTGACGATTCTGGTGCTGCTTCTATTCGCTTTCGATTCCGGTTCGGGAAACAGGGCGGTCGCTATCGGCGTATCTGTCGCTGTCGCTGCCGGACTCATCGGTATCTTTGTCGTGGCGATTCCACACGCATGGGCAAGTTATACCGGCGAGAAAGTTCTGTCGGTAACGGCCGGTGTGTTGTTGGCGCTTCGCAGGGCGCTGTGGCCTGTTATAGCGGTAATGACCGCCTTCGACGTACCCGTTCGCCGGCTCAGCGGCGTACCCGACCCGCAACAGGACCGCTCCGGAAACGGTGCGACCGATGGTGAGATGTCGCGTATCGAGACTGCCGTCAAGGCAGAGATATTGCAGGTCGCCTCCGACGCCCAGGCAGAAGGGGCGGTCGATGCCGAAGAGATGGAGATGATCGAGTCGGTAATCGAATTCGGCGACCGTCGAGCCGGTGAAATCATCACGCCCCGGACCGACATCGTTGCTCTAACGTCCGATTCCACACTTGAGAAGGTCCGACGGACGGTCGTCCAGGCCGGTCACACGAGAATCCCCGTCTATACCGGCGACATCGACAATATCATCGGTATCCTTTACGCCAAGGACTTACTGGCGATTGAAGGTCCTGACCGGACCGATTTGCGGTCCATTATGCGAAAACCGTTTTTCGTACCGGAAACCAAGCCGCTGGACGATCTTTTGCGAGAGTTCAAGGCCCGCAAGATGCACATGGCGGTCGTTCTGGATGAATACGGCGGAACGGCGGGCCTGGTAACGATCGAGGACCTGATTGAAGAGATTGTCGGGGAGATTTCCGACGAGTACGACCACGCCGAATCGCCCCTGATCAAGCGTATCGACGAGCGGACGGCGGAAGTTGACGGGCGGATGGACATCGAAGACCTCAACGACGCAATGGGCCTGAACCTCCCGGAGGAAGCCGACTACGAAACTGTGTCGGGGTTCGTCTCTTCCGAGCTGGGCTTCATCCCGCCGGAGGGTCAGACGTTGAGCGCCGACGGGGTTACATTCACGGTTCTGGCTGCCGATGCTCGTAAAATTACTCGTCTGCGCATCGTTGTCGCCGACGGTTCCGCCGAAGAATGAATTTAAAATATCAAATCCGGATGAAATTATCTGTATTTAACGCTAAAAAATTCGTTGAACCGTGTATATCGCGGGATATAATTCGCAACAGTAGCGCCGTTTGGAACGAGTCTGAATCTATCGAAAGGAATAATCATGGCCGACGAACACAACTCCGTAAGAGGCGTCAGTTGGAACGAGGTATTCAGTTTTTCGCATATCCTCAAGTCTTTCAAGATGGCCATTCATCCCAGCAAGATTTTTCTGGCGTTGCTTGCAATTATTCTGACCTGCGCGCTGGGTCTTGTGATGGACGAGATATGGTCGGGCGTAAGTGATTCATCCGTCGTCATGGAGGGTGAGACCTGGGGATGCTGGGTGTCTCCGAGCCGGACCGCTTTCGGCGAAGCCAAAGAGACGTGGCTCGAAAAGACCCGCGTTGCCGGCGTAGCGGAGACGCTGGCTCGTACACCCAGCGCCGATACGGACCTGGCGGCAGCAACCAAACTCGCCAAGGATG
>JAUVIQ010000095.1 GCA_030592655.1 Planctomycetales bacterium
AATAGCATCGTTGCCGGTTCCGGTACGCCTCCAACGGCATCGATGAACCTGCCGCTCCGTGGCCCGGCGACTTCCCGGACGACCTTCACGTAATGAACGTCATCCACCAACCCGCCGAAGTCGAACTCCAGGTCGTCAAAACAGCCCAGCGCTACTCCGGCGCCGATTTCGCCGATCTGGATGTAATGCGCTTCCACGTCATCGGGACTAGCCCAGACCGATGAGAGGCCGTTTGGGCTGGGACCGCCGTAGGTAACGATCAGAAGATCGTCGCCGGTAACGTCTTTGAGCGCAGCGTCGAAGTGAACGGTGAAGGACGCATCGCCGAAAGACCTCCAGCCGGCGACTGAATCCTGATCAACGCCCACGTCCCAACCGTAACCGTTCCCGTTCTGGTCGCCATCCGGCGCGCCGGTCAGCCACCGGGTTGTAGATGCCGTCATCAGCTCCGGCGGCGACACGTAGAGGCCGAAGTTCTGGACGTTCCCTGTCCAGGCGGTAACATCGTCCACCCAATAGTGTCCGTCTTCCCATGCCCCATTGGCCGAACCGACCAACCCGACAACCAATAATGCTGCAATTGCAATCTTTCTGTGTTTCATGACTTTTTCCTTTTCTTTCGAAACAAATATCAAAACAGTTATTGGGTGGGTTGGCCTTCGGGCTTACCTGCCTTGTCTTCATGCACACCTCAAAAAAATCTCTTTCACATTTACGTTCACCTCCCTTTTCTCGTTTTGTTCCTGAGCATCATGCAAAAAGGGAGCGAATGGACGCGAAAAAGCGTTCCACACGCTCCCTTGCTGGCTTATTTGCTGGCTGGGTTGCGAGCTGAGCTTGGTTATGTACTACTTTGTCAAAATCAACTTATCGTTCCGCGTAATCCTCAAGCGGTACAATTCCTGACCGTGGCGTATTGTTATCTCCGGACCGTGAGCGAAAAGGTTCTGCGAATCAATAACCGGCGACGCCTCGTCGGGCTTTGCGAAGCGGCTGGCCGAAGGGCTCCCCATTTCGCAAAACCGCTGTGAACTACACGCATCATTTTCCGGAACGACCTTATCCACAATAATCCCAATGGAAAAACCACAACAAAAGTTTCATCTATCTAACATTGTATATAAATAAAAACTTTCGTCAAGCAAAAAATGGGTTTTTTTTGACAGGGATTTCGTGAGCAATTCTAACTTGTTGTATATCAGGGTGTTACGATACGTCTGTTTTGTTTGAATTGCAGGAATTTTTCATCGGGCATTGGCCGCAGTGGCCCTTCGACTTGCCTGTAAGGCTTCGGTAGAGCGACCAGGCGGCAACGGCAACGGCTACGAAAACAACAATGCCCACTATCACGTATTCCCACATGCTCGGTTTCCCTTATACCACCGACAATTAATGCTTGGTATGGTGGGCATCCTGCGAGCCGCGCCCGCCCGGAAGCGGCCCTTGAGACTTTCGCATTGGCCCGTCCGCTTCCTTGCGATCGCGGCTCGCAGGATGCCCACCAATACCCGGCGCGTTAATTAATTGGCGGCGGTGTTAGACCAATCTCGATCCGATCTGATAGACGATCGTCGTCAGCACCCACGCAAGTACAGTCAGATATCCTACCTGGAGCATCGCCCAGCGCCACCCGGCTTCGCGGACGGTAACAGCGACGGTTACCATGCACGGCATGCTTATCAGGCTGAACAGCATGATGCAGAATCCTATCAGCGGCGTGTACTTCGCGGCGAGTTTCTCGCGCAGCGGCTCGGATTCCTCGTCGGCTTCCTCGCCGACTGAATAAATAACGCCCATTTGTCCGACGAAGACCTCCTTGGCGGCAAACGCTCCAATCGTGGCTGTGGAAATTTTCCAGTCGAATCCGCAGGGTCTGAACACCGGCGCGATGGTCTTTCCGACCCGCCCGATGGCGGAGTGTTCGAGTTTTGCCTCGTGTTCAGCGTTATCAATTTCTTCGAGGCGGTCGGCGATTTGCTCTTTGTCGGCATGGGCGTCGGCCTGCACGATTGCACGCTGCTGCTCGAAGACGGCATGTTTTTCATCGCCCAGTTTCGGCCAATACGCCAGCGCCCAGAGAACCACGACGATAGCGAGAATAATCGTGCCGGCCTTTTTTATGTAAAGCCAGGTCCGCTCCCACATATGTATCGTCAGTCCCTTCAGTGTCGGCATGCGGTAGGGGGGAAGTTCCATAACGAACGGCGTAGCCTCGCCTTTGAGAAGAGTTCCCCGGAAAATTTTTGCACAGATTATCGCCAAGGCGATTCCTATCATGTAGATAAGAAACAGCCATAGCGCATGGTTGGTTACATTATATATGCCTAATACTTTGAAGACCCGTTCAGGGAAGAACGCGCCGAGGATAAGCACATAAATCGGCAGCCTTGCCCCGCAGCTCATCAATGGCAGCACCAGGATGGTGGTGATGCGGTCCCGACGGGTCTCCAGCGTCCGGGTAGCCATTATCCCGGGCACAGTACATCCGAAGCCTATCAGCATCGGGATAAAACTCTTTCCGTGCAGACCTATCTTGTGCATCAGGCGGTCGATGACGAAGGCTGCGCGGGCCATGTAGCCTGAATCCTCAAGGAACGCAATCGCCAGGAACAGCAGCATAATTAACGGTGTGAAAACCAGCACCGCCCCGACGCCTTCGATAATTCCATCGACCAGCAGGCTCCGAAGGACGCTGTCTGCGCCCGATTCGCCCCACAGTCCCCCGACGGCCCCGGCAAGGTCGCCCTTCCACCCGTCAAAGGCATCGACCACCGGATTGCCAACAGAAAAGGTCAGCTGGAAAACCAGAAACATCAGCAGCGCGAAAATCGGCAGGCCCAGGTAGCGGTTGGTCATTACCGCGTCGATTCTGTCGGAGCGTTCGTGGCGGACCTCGACGGACTGTGTAACGGCTTCGGTGCAAGCGCCGGAGATGAACCCGTATCGCCGATCAGCCAGAATAATCTCGGCAGCGTCACCGCAGATGCTCTCAATGTGATGCCGGATTCGCTCTGCTTCGAGCGTTAATTCTTCTATATGTTCCGGACACGCCTGTCCGAGGCGTTTAATCGTTTCGGCGTCGTTTTCCAGTAGTTTTATGGCGAACCAGCGCGACCGCTGCCTGATGCCGCATTTTTCCTCGAGTAGATTCGCCAACTGCTGAAGGTGCGGCTCTATTTCGTGACCGTAGTTGGGATACCGTTGCCTGGATGTGGCTTGCGGGTCTTGACTAACGGCCATAGCCGCATCGAGCAGTTCGGCGATCCCCTTGCCCTTGTGTCCTATCGTCTGAACAATGGGCACGCCGAGAAGCTCGGAGAGTTTTTTTTCGTCTATGTTGTATCCGCGGTTTTTGGCAACGTCCGACATGTTGAACGCCAACAGAAGCGGAACGCCCAGTTCCATCAACTGCGTCGCCAGGTACAGGTTGCGTTCAAGGTTGGACGAATCCACGATGTCGATAACGACGTCGGGTTGTTCGTCCAGGAGGAAATTGCGACTAACGACCTCTTCGATACTGTAGGCCGTCAGGCTGTAGGTTCCGGGCAGATCGACTACATCCAGGCGGACGTCGCCGTGGGTGGTTGATCCTGTCTTCTTCTCGACCGTTACGCCGGGGTAGTTACCCACGTGCTGGCGCGCGCCGGTAATGGCGTTGAAGACCGTCGTCTTACCGGAATTGGGATTACCCGCAAGAGCGATTGTAAGATGTTTGTCTTTCATGGTTTATCCTGCAACAGTAGTCCTTTGCTAGCCGCGACCGGAAGGGAGCGGGATTGGCCAATTATATTAGCATATAACCCGCTCCCTTCCGGTCGCGGCTAGCAAGGGGCACATATAAAGCCAATTTGTCCCTGCCCGTCCTACTATTCCGGCCTGACGAGTATTCGATTTACCATACCTCTTCCCAGGACGAATCTGCTTCCTTTTACTGCGACGATGAAAGGTCCTGGCCCGCGATTGATAATTTCCAGGCTCTCGCCCGGCATCAGACCCATCTCTGCCAGGCGGTGTGTCAGGCCTCTCCCGGCGTTGCGCACTCCGGCGAATGTAACGGTCTGTCCCACCAGCGTCATCGCCAGCGGTATGGACGGAAGCGAATTATTGTTCCGGTCGTTCATTCTTCGTCGGGTTCTACGGTAATGTTCGCGGCTTCGGCTTTCCTGAGCGTCAGGTGATATTTGCGGATGCGGATTTCGATCGGGTCGCCCAGCGGCGCGACTCGCTCGACCTTGAACGGCGTACCGGGAGTAACGCCCATATCCATAAGCCGGCGACGCGCCGGGCCGGACTGTCCGCCGATTTTCACGATTTTACCACCTCGCCCCGGTTTCATTTGATCCATTGTCGTCGTCAAGGTTGATTGCTCCGATGCTCCCGGCCTATTCTGCCGGCAATAGTTTGAAAATTTCTTTATCCATTCCGGCCCGCCCTGCGGGCAGTCCTGAATGAACTCGGCCAGTGCGCTCATTTGCTCCAGAACGATGTCATCGACGACGTGTTCCATCCGGCAGGCGTTTTCCTCGGCGGCTACGGGGTCGATGTTCAACACGTCGATCAGAAAGGACATAAGCAAATCGTGCTTGTCGAGGACTTCCTGGGCAAGTTCCGTCCCGCGCGGCGTGAGAGTTACAAACTGGTACGGATCGTGATTGACCAACCCGTCGTCAGACAGATGTTTCAAGGCCGCTGTTACCGACGATTTGCTCACATTGGTCGCGGCGGCAATGTCGCGCACACGAGCCACACCGTCCTGGCGGACAAGAACAAGCACGGCTTCGAGGTAATCCTCAAGACGACGGGTAAGTTTTGTACTCCGCTTTGCCATTGACCGTAATCTCAACACTAAAACACAAAAGTTTGCCTACTCAAACAGTGTACGCCACATATAACACAACGTCAAGAAAAATTTAAATTGGTGAAGGACGCTTCCAACTAGCCGCAAGCGGGAGCGAGCGGGTATGCCGACAATAACCTTCACGCTGCCCCGCTCCCTGCCGGTCACGGCTAGTATTCCATCAATACCAGTCGCAGGTAATTTATTGCCGTCAGGGCGGCGCGTCGGCGGACGATGTCGCGAGCGCCGCTGAAGATGTGTCGATGGACCTTTGTCGAGTCTGGACCGGCCAGGGCGATATAGACCAGCCCGACGGGTTTTTCGTCCGCCTGCCCCATTGGGGACCCACCGTCCGGTCCGGCGATTCCGGTAACTGACAGGGCGAAATCGGCGCCTAATTTTTCCCGTGCGCCACGGGCCATTGCGTCGGCTACCTGTTCGCTGACGGCACCGTGGGTTTTAATTATCTCAGCGGGGACGTTCAGCATCGCTGTCTTGGCGGAATTTGCGTAGGCGACGACACCGCCGAGGAAATATCCGCTGGAACCGGGCGTCTCGGTCATCATCCGGCCTATCATTCCGCCGGTGCAGGATTCAGCCGTTGCCAGCGTCATCCCGCCGGACTTCAGGCCCTCGCCGACAACCGACTCCAGCGTCTGGTCGCCTTGTCCGAAGATAAGTTCCCCAAGCCGGTGGCGGATTTCATTGGCTGTCTTATCGGCGGCAGCATCGGCGTCGGCGGGCGTTTGGCTTGTGGCGACGATTCGTATAGAGATGATCCCGCCCTTGGCGGTCGTGCCGACTTTGGGGTTGGCGTCGCGGGCCATCAGGTCGGCGATTCGTTCACCGATGTCCGATTCGCCGGAACCGAATGCGTGTAGAATCCTTCGTGCCAGAGCCCCAGCCGCTGGCAGGCGAGGCGCCACTTTCCGCTCAAACATTTCGGTCATTTCATTCGGCGGGCCGGGAAGGACGAAGACCTTAACCTGACCCAGGCTGGCGGCGATGCCCGGGGCTGTTCCGTAATCGTTATCGAGAGCTTCTGCCCCGGCGGGGATCATTGCCTGGCGAAGGTTCGATGGATTCATCGCTCGGTCGATCCGGTCGAAAAACGCGGCGATGCGCTTGGCTGAACGGGCATCTTCGATAAGTTCGACGCCCATAGCCGATGCCAAGGCCTGTCGGGTCAGGTCGTCGAGTGTCGGGCCTAGTCCGCCGGTGATAATGACAAGTTCAGCCTCGGCGGCGGCGCGGGCGATAACTTCGGTAATCCGCCCGGCGTCGTCGCCGACGGTAACGTGACTGGCAGTAACGATTCCGCGTTCAGCCAGGCAACGCGAAAGGTACGCGCTGTTGGTATCGACGCTCGCCCCGCCGATAAGTTCATCACCGATAGCGATTATGACTGCCTGCATGGTTTGCCTTTGTTCCCTTACCACAGCAGATTACATTATTTCCGCATAAAGCAACAGCCCACAGATTGCCGTCTGTGGGCTGTAAATGAACTTTCCACTGTGCGCGAAAGTCATTTCATATGTTCGGGTACGAGCGGTTCTGCCAGTGCGAATCGGTCCCAACTCATACCACCACATTTCGGACACAGGCCTGTTTTCGGTATCATCCCGTGCGCCGGGGCGTATCCGCAGTAGTGGCAGTTGACAAACATCCGCTTGGGTCTGGCGGCAGAAGGCGGGACGCGGAAATAATCACTGCAGGCGGCATCCGTCAGACGGGCGTAATGTGGGCGACCTGCCCGCCTTTTACGACCAGCCAACCCGCTTTGAGTCTTAACGCTATTGGTATTTATACGACTCATTTCCTATTACCTTGCCAAGCCGACGGCACACTGCAATCAGGCACACCAATCCGCTATTATTTTAGACGTTTCCGGCGGCAAATAGTTTCAGATAAATTGAGGATTTCTACAGTATTATTCTTACTCTATGTCTCGCAAGGCTTTATGGCGGCCGGCGGCTCGACAAAACTTCTTCCCATTCTCACCTGACGAGGGGTTTCACACCCGCAAACTTGCGCGTATAATGTTTCGGACATGAATTACCTGAAAAAATGTATCTTCCTGGTTTTTCTGGCCGGCGTAATGGTCGGGTGCGATGTTGTCGCGCCTGTCTATAGGCAAAGCACTGGCGGCTATCTCGGCGCGAACATTACGCTCAAGAACACCTGGAGCGTTCGAGGCGACCTGGCCAATCCCGCCGCCGCCGCCGATGAGGACCTTTCCACATTCGCTCGAAGCAACCACGGTTATACCGGGGCAGAATTGATCATCGACCTGAAGAAGGTCTGCCTCTTTCAGACCGTTATCCTCGAGCACGGAGCCGCCAGGAACGGGCACTGCCGGAAGGCCGATATATCCACCAGCGTGGACGGTAAGCATTTCAGTAATAAATACGTCGTACCCGGAACACGTCGTGTTACGATCATCTCGCTACCGGCTCCGACGCTCGCGAGATACGTTCGCATCAAGGTCGTCAGACCCGGAAGAAGCCGATGGGCAATAGCAGAGGTTTATATACAGTAGGGACCAGGATAACAAGGAGCAGGCATTGGGCATTTGGCATCGGGCATTGGTGGAGCGTTGGTTGTTTCACGCCCCGTCGCTATATTATGAGGTTTTGCTGAACGCCGGATCAAAACAGCAACAACCACAATGAACATTGTACCACAAATGCCGAATGCCGAATGCCGAATGCCTTCCGGTAATCCGCAATCCGAAATCCGAAATCCGCAATCATCCGGTTCCTCTCGCCGCAAACTTCGGCTCATAAACCCACACAGTGCGCTTTCGACGATCACCATGCCGGAGATCATCCGGAAGATGACGTTTTCCCGGCGCGGGCTCTTCATGCCGTTGAACCTGGCTATATGCGCAGCGGTTGTGCCGGACGGGTGGGACGTCGAAATCGTCGATGAAAACATCACCGACTCGCCGCATGAAGCCGTTGCCGACGTTGACGTCGTCGGTATCGGCGCGATGACCACACAGGCCAAGCGGGCATACGAAATAGCCGACCAGTACCGCGCCCTTGACGTTCCGGTGATCCTCGGCGGGATTCACCCGTCGGCCCTGCCGGACGAGGCGCTTCAGCACGCTTCAATCGTCTGTAAGGGCGACGCCGAAGCGACCCTGCCAAGGGCGCTGCGCGACCTGGACGCCGGGCAAGCCAAACCGCTCTACGACTGGACAGAGGTCCCGGAAACGCCCATCGCCACGCCGAGGAAGGACCTGCTGGACCCGGCGGAATATCTCGTCTTCAACCCCATTCAGACGACCCGCGGATGCCCGCATTCGTGTACTTTCTGCACTACGCCCGCAATTTTCGGTAAAAGGTTCCGGCAGCGGGAAATCGGCGACATCATTGATGAGATATCCGAGGCATACGAACGCTTCGGCAGCAAGGTGTTCATCTTTTCCGACGACAACGTCGCCGGAAACCACGCATGGGCGATGGAACTGTTCGAGAGGCTCAAACCGCTGAAAGTCCGATGGGCCAGTCAGTGTGACATCCTCATCGCCAATAACGATCGTCTCCTTGCGGCGATGCGTGACAGCGGGTGCATCGGGCTTATCCTGGGTCTGGAAAGCCCGAAAAATGAAACGCTCGCCGAGTCCGGCAAGCAATATGCAAAGGCCGAAACCTACATCGAGCGGATAAAGAAGATTCAGTCTTACAGCATCAGCATCTGGGGTTCGTTTATTTTCGGTTTCGACAGCGACGATTGGCGGGACTGTGCCGCTGCGGTCCGCTTCGCCCAGCGGGCTGATTTGTGCATGAGTTGCTATCCGATCCTGACGCCATATCCGGGAACTGTCGTTTTCGACCAGTTCCGACGCGAAGGCAGGCTGCTGACAACGGATTGGGATAAGTACAACGGCGCGACGGTGGTTTTTCTGCCGGTGAAGATGACAATCGACCAACTCCGCCACGCGCAGATGGCGGCATTCCACGAGTTCTATACTCCGCGCAGCGCGATAAAGCGGCTTAAGGCATTGCCGTTGAAGAAGAATTCTTATCTGGCCAATTTTGCCATCTATCGCGGGTTGACGTATTACTACAGCAAACGAGGCCGGCCTTTGCCGAGGTTCTCCGACTTCGCCGAACCCGACGCCGAACAGCGCATCGCCCGCTCGCTGGGAGAAAAATTCCCAGGATGAGTCTGTCGCATGAACAAAAAACATTTGCCACAGAGGTGCAGAGGACACAGAGAGAAAAATACGAAAAAATGGAAATCTTTTTTTACCTTTATTTATCTCTGTGTTCTCTGTGCCTCTGTGGCCCATTCTTTTAGGAAAACGACATGAACGACGAAAACGCAGCAGGTACATCGGGAACTGACACGAAATTTGTGATAATCGCCGGTTCGCTGCTTTTGGTGATTATCGCGTTGCTGGCGGGGCTGTGGGCGAGTATGCGAACCCGCGCGATGCGGGCTGAACGCGATGTTGTCGCTTTGCGAACCCAATTGAAATTTGCGACCGGCGTCGGCGTGCGATTCTCATGCGGCCCGGGTTCCCTCAACGCAATGCTCCAGCAGATGACCTCCAAGGCAATGCTTCGTCATAAAGTACAGCGCGAAAGCCTCCGAACCGAACAGGTTCACCTCAACGGCCTGGATGTAAATGCCCTCCACCTTCCGGCAGATAAGGCCGAGAAGTTTGGCTTCATCCCCGGCGACGTGATAATCGTCGATAAACCACCGCCGACAACAACGACGGCGCCAATTACGACCATGCCTCGCTGAAGCCTGTCCCGTGGGGACGAGCACACCGAAAGAAGAAAGATAATAAGATGAGAGGCAGAGGATATATCCCGGCGGCGGCGGTTCTTGTGTTGCTGTGGGTTTTCGGATGCGTTACGCCGAAACCCACAAGCAGACCAACGACCACGACATCGCCGAGTGTTCTACGGCCTGGGGTTATCGCCGAGTTCGATATTGCCAAGGACGGACAGCTTATCCTCCTTCCAGTGCAGTTCGAGGGAAAAACTTACCAGTTCTTCCTGGATACCGGATCGACGTTTTGCGTTTTCGATGAATCTTTGCGTGATCGCCTGGGTCAGCCCACGGAGACTATTAAGGTGGCGACAGTAGGCAAGATCAGGAAATTCAAGGTGTACGCCGCCCCCGAAGCCTTTCTAGGTCCGCTGAACCTGAAAGAAGGCAAGTCGGTAATGTGTTTTGATATGAAAATGTTTCGGCAGGCGACAGGACTGGAGATTCGAGGCATCGTCGGGATGAGCGTTTTACGCAAATATGTCCTTCAGATTGATTTTGATCGTGGTAAGTTGGCGCTGCTCAAGCCTGATTATCGCAAGCACCCGGAATGGGGCAGCGCGGTCCCAATCCGACTTGACAAGTTGGGAACGCCCATCGTAACAGCCAGGATGCCGGCAAGTATTAAAGCCGATTTCATGGTGGATACCGGTCGTGATGATAGTGGAAGCCTGACCAAACCACTGTTTGATTATATCGTTGAGGAAATGAATCTGGAGACGAGCGAGGTACCTGCCGTAACAGCCGCCGGTACCGTGTGGAAACGTAAGGCGAGAATCGCCAACGTTACCGTCGGACAGTTCACCTGCAAAAACCTGATTATCGCCGAAGGAAATTCTTATGGTCTGGGCCTGGATTGGCTTCGCCGGTTTCGCGTAACGTTCGACTTTCACAATGAGAAGATGTACCTGAAAAAGGGGTTTCAATTCAACCAACCGGACGAGACGGGCATGAGCGGATTTAACTTTCTCCGCATCAATGGCCGGACAGTGGTGTGCTTCGTGAATAAGGACGGTCCTGCCGCCCAGGCCGGTATCCAGGTCAGGGATGTCATCCTGACGGTCAACGGTAAACCGGCGGCGTCCTACGAGAAGTGGGAACTTAACCGCTTGCTGCGCAGCGGGGATAAAAAGAAAATCACGATGACGATCCAACGCGGAAAAAAGAAAATGACGGTTACTTTTCTCCTGAAAAGACGACTTTGACAAAACGGACGAAATCGTCGCC
>JAUVIQ010000172.1 GCA_030592655.1 Planctomycetales bacterium
ACCGTCTGGAGGCACTTCCGCTACGCTCCAGTGCCTCCAGACGGTTACATAAACTTATGAAAAGTGTAAACCATGTGCCCGGTACAAAGTGTAAAGCATGTTTCCGGTTGCACAATCAAACGTCCCGTAAAAACGGGACTAAAACAAAACTAAAACCCGCCAGAAAAAAAGGTCGCTCACAATTGCATCGCCTCCGCGAATGGGTCTAGGCGCGTCCGGAGGCTGGGGTTATAATCACCCGTGTATTCGTTGTGGAAGAAACGAATTCACCGGGTTTCACACGACAGACGGTATCGGGCCTGAACCCGACAAAGGAGAAAATGATGAAGGTTTTAATCGCGGACAAACTTTCGGACACGACTGTTTCGGCGTTGGAAGCGCTCGGCGCGGAAGTTACGACAAATGCGAAGTTGACAGCAGAGGACCTGCCTACGGCGGTGGGCGATGCGGAAGTTCTCGTGGTGCGTTCCACAAAGGTTACCTCGGCGACTATCGACGCCGCACCGGCCCTTTCGCTGATCGTTCGGGCTGGGGCGGGGGTCAATACAATCGACCTGGAAAAGGCAAGCAGCCGGGGAATCCACGTCGCCAACTGTCCGGGCAAGAACACCGACGCGGTCGCCGAGATCGCCATCGGTCTGCTGATAGCGGCGGACAGGAGAATTGTCGGCGCTACCAACGACCTGCGTGCGGGGCGGTGGAGAAAGAAGGAGTACGGCAAAGCCCGCGGCCTGAAGGGCAGGACACTGGGCATCGTCGGACTGGGTGCGATCGGTAAGGCGGTGGCGAGCAGGGCCAAGGGGCTGGAAATGAACGTCGTCGCCTGGTCCCGCAGCCTCACAGAAGAAAAGGCCGAAGCCCTCGGCGTGGGATACTGCCAATCGCCCCTGGCTCTCGCCGACCAGGCCGACGCGGTTAGCGTACACCTGGCGGCCAAACCTGAAACCGAGCACCTGATCGGAAAGGAATTCCTCGGACACATGAAAGACGGAGCGATCCTGATAAACGCCTCTCGGGGAGAGGTCGTCGATACTGCCTCGCTGATCGAATTCGTGAAGTCGAAGAATCTGCGCGTGGGGCTGGACGTATATGAAAACGAGCCTTCCGCCGGCGCGCCGGATTTCGACCAGACGGAACTGGCCGAACTGGTGTCCTGCACGCCGCACATCGGCGCATCTACGGATCAGGCGTCCGAAGCCACAGCCGAAGAAGTGATCCGCGTGATCAAGACGTATAAGGATACCGGAAAACCCGTCAACGCGGTCAATATCAGGGCGACCTCGTCGGCGGTAACCAATCTCGTGGTCCGGCACTATAACCACGTGGGCGTGCTCGCGGGCGTGCTGGACGAACTGCGCAACGCGGACGTGAACATCGAAGAGATGGAGAATACCATTTTCGACGGCGGACAAACCGCCTCCTGCACTCTACGACTCGACAGCAAACCTGCACCCGAAATAATAGAAAAGATCAGCGGCGAAAAAAATATCATTCAGGTAATGTTGAAATGAGCGATCTTTCCGAACAGCGCTGCGCCGGACCGTTACTGTCAGAAGACGTTCCGGCGGAGCCTGCGCTTGGCGAGACAGGCAAAAAGGAAACCAACCAGCATATAAAACAACATCCAGGACAACATCCTTCCGGTTGTTCTCCCGGCAGTCTTATTACCGTACTCATGCCCGACAATGTTGCCGTACTCATCGAACCCATGTCTGTATCTATCGGGCCAGCTGTAGTCCAGTTCCGCCAGCGACTTTTCTGCCTTGTAGTCGCCGCTGGCAGCCTCCGTAACGACAGTAGCCTGGACCAGTGGATTGGCACAGAGGGCAAATTCAATCGCACCGCGGTCGTGGTTTCCGTCGATTTGCATAATCAGCGCCAGCAGTGCGGGCAGAATGGCCCAGAGCGCCAGGGCCAAGCCGATGTTCATCACCACAGCCGTTGTGGTCCGCCGAAAGCGTGCGCTGAAATACAACCCGCTGCCGGCGAAGAACACGACTATCCACGCGACCAGCATCGCCAGGTGCAGCGAGGCAATCGGATGAATTATACCTGCGAAGGTGAAAAGCACGACGTGCCCCGCCAGCAGCAGCCAGATCGGCATGCACTTGCGAAAGACGCCGACGGCCTTTCCGAAAATAATCTGCCAGTCGCTCAACGTCGTCGCCAGAAGGATAGGCCAGGAGCGGGTTTCCTTTTCCGTAGTGATTGTGGTCGCCGACATCACAGCCGTTACGAGCACACCCAGCCCCACGAAAAGCGTTGCATAGACGACATGCGTGTCCTCGTCGTCCAGGCAGCGTTCACTGATGCAGACGAGGTAAGTGGTTATCAGTGCGCCGATTGTGAAGAAGACGGCGAGAATGGCGGCGATTCTCCCGCCACGGAGCAGGGGGGTTTTCAGTTCCTTCCAGATAATCGGCGACCCGACGACCCTTCTGATTCGCCCGGCCGACAGTTCCGCCGCGCCGACCGAACCGGCCTGACGCTTCTGCTGGCGGCGCTGTTTCCGCGTCGTAAATGCCCCGGCTGCACCCGTGGCTTGTTGCAGGGCGACCTTGCGAATAATTCGCACGCACGCTGCCAGCACCAGCGCCGAACCTGCCAGCATAACCACGCAATGCACAGACCAGGAAAAGAAAGGCCCCATGCCGCCTCTCATGCCTCCGGAACTCATCATGTCGCTTGTAATCCAGGCCATCGCGCCGAAAGGATTGGCGTGGAGAATTATCGAAATCA
Source organism: Planctomycetales bacterium (assembly GCA_030592655.1). GTDB lineage: Bacteria > Planctomycetota > Phycisphaerae > SM23-33 > SM23-33 > JAUWNJ01. The sequence continues at coordinate 2,740 of JAUVIQ010000172.1, forward strand.
GGCTCATCTCGGGATAAGTATCTTCCAGCAGCCAGAAGAACATAAAGGGCAGAAAGGCATACAGGACGCCTCCGGCGAAGAGTGTCTTGAGGATCACGGCGTACGCACTCCGGCTTCGGATGGAAAAATATATACTGACAGCGCCGGTGAAGATGATTCCCGTCAGCGTGATGCACAGGCCGGAGATTACGAACTCCCACGGTACGCCGCCGAAGACGCGAACGGTCGCAAGCAGAGGAAGCGAAATCGCCATCAGGATAATCAACTGCCACAACTTGCTGAAGAGTTTACCCATGACGATCTGGAAACTGTTTATCGGCGTGGTCATCAGCACGCCGAGCGTGCGGTGATGTATCTCGTCGCTGATGGAGGTGCTGAGCATGATGACGGTTATCCGTTGCGTCATGCAGAACTGGAACCAGAGGATTGAAGTGATGATGACCTTGCCGGCCTTGGACATTTGAGCGATTCTATGGGCCAGCGAGTAGTAAGAGCTGGCTTCGACTACACTCATCCAGACCAGCGTAATCAGTATCGTCAGCAGGGTCAGATAGACGAATCGCAGGACGTAATTTCGGCGTCGGCGAGCCGAAACTCGCAGTTCCTTGTCGAAGATAGGTCCGGTCAACCAGCCGGGCCTGAGAACTCCGCCAAGGCGTGTCAAAACAGATCTCGTCGTAATCTTACTTTCGCTCGCCATAGGAATAGGAATCCAATCGCTGCGTATCCCAATATGAACAGTAGCATAAACCCTGTGGTTTCCCACATTGACGACGTTCCGCCGGTCCATCTGTATTCAGGGTCGCGCGAGAAATCGTCGTCGCCGAATATACTGAAATCATGTCTTCCTGCGCCGGATGCGAGAATCCCCGCCTGGAATACCGGATTGGCGTCGATGATCAGGCGCGGGGGATTCGACGGCCCGGACGACGCTATCGAAACCACCCAGGGTATCACCGCCCAGATCGCCAGCACCAGGCCCAGGTTCATTACAACCGCCGGAGTGGTACGTTTGAATCGGCTTGAGAAATACAACCCCGTGCCCGTCAGAAACGACGCGATACACACAATCAGCATCAGGAAATGCAGGATGACAATCGGATGCAGGAAGCCGACCAGCGAAAAGAGCAACATGTGTCCGATCGGCAGCAGCCAGATCGGCAGGGATCGCCGGAGCACCTCCAGCACCGACGCGCCGATGATGTGCCAGTCGCTCAGCGGCGTGGTCAGCAGTATCGGAAGCGTCCGGCTTTCCTTCTCCGAACTGATGCTTGTAGCGGCGAAGACAGCCGTTGTTACAACGCCGAGCAGTACAAAGACGACGGCATACGAGGCGTGTGTGAACGAGTACTTCATCCCTCCGAGCGAACCTGCAAGCGAATACGTCAGAAGGAGCACCCCCAGCGTCAGAACGATAGCGACGATGCGGATGACCTTTCCCGGAAGCATTGGCATGCGGAGTTTTTTCCACACGATCGGCGAGCCGGTGATCCTGCGGATCGGTCTGATCGGAATGGCCGTGATCCGGGTTGCGGGTCTGGTGACCGGCGCAGGCTGTAGTATCGGCGGCGGAGCGAACGGCGACGCCGGCGCCAGCGGAAAAGCCACGCCTGTCGGCTTCAGTTGGGTCGGGACCACGGGGGGCACTATGACAGCAGCGGCGGCTGGACGCACAGGACGCCCCCGGCTGAAGGACTTGCGAAGCGCCGCCCTCCGCACCAGAAAAACACAGGGAATCAGCAACCCGCCCGTGAAACCCAGCATAATCACACAATGCAGAGGCCAGAAAAAAGGAAGCGGAAACGAACCGGGCCGAAATAACTCGAAGGTGCACAGACCCATCGCGTGGAAGGGATTGATGTGCAGAAAGATCGACGTGAATATTCCCATTCCCGTCACCAGCGACAAGAGGCTCATGATCATGCCGAATATCCACGGGATAAGCAGATGGAAGACGAAGGCCGCCGCCAGTGTCAGCAGTATGCTCGCATAGGCCTTGCGGAAGATTGCCGAGAAGAACATTGCGACCACACCGGCAAACGCCACAGCCGTCAGCGTAATGCAACCGGAGGCGATAACATAACTCCACGGTACGCCGCCAAATACGCGAACAATCGCCAGAAGTGGAAGGCTCACCATCAGCAGACCCGCCAGGTGCAGCAGTTTGCTCAGCAACTTACCGGCGACGATTTGCAAAGAGGTAATCGGCGTGGTCATCAGCACCGCGAGCGTTCCGCTCCTGACCTCCTCGCTTATCGACGTGCTCATAAGGATAATGGCGATTAACTGTAAGGTGAGAAACTGAAACCAACTTATCGTTCCGATAATCGCCTTGCCCGCGTCGGACATTTTATACACGGATGCAGCCGAGCCTTCAGCGGACTCAACTACGCTGACCCACGTGATGACGACAAAAACGCTCAATAACGCCAGATATGCGAAGCGGAGCAGGTAATGCCGCCGCTGCCGGCTGACGACACGCAGTTCCTTACCGAGAACAGGACCGGTCAGCCAGACCAGGCTCAGGAAGCGAAAGACGGATTGTATTTTCGCCGTATTCATCTCTGTTTCAGAACAGTGAAGTCCGTAGCCTCCGTCTTGCCCGCCATGCGAAAAGCAGTCCGGCAAGCGAATAGGCCAGGAAGGACACCAGGATTAAAACCGAAATTTCTCCCGCCCCTAAAGACCCACCTGGCATGGAATATTTCAGACCTGCGGGATTTCCAAGCCCCCGTGCAGCGCCGGAAGCGCCGGTTACGGCGCTGACTAACTGAATGAACGGATTGGAAGCCATGCACATCTCCTCTACGCCGGAGGTGAACTGGTACCTGGCCAGAAGAGGCAGGACCAGCCAGAGCGTCAATGCCATTGCGACGTTCATGGTTGCCGCCGATGTTCCCGACCGGAAGCGCGAGGAGAAATACAGACCCGCCCCCGTCAGGAATACGACGGTCCAGACTACCAGCATACCCACGTGAAGGCATGCAATCGGATGCAGAAACCCCATTGCCGTGAAGATCAGCATATGTGCGCCCAATATCATCCACATCGGCGAGGTTCGGTAAAATACGCCGAGCGCCTTTGTGAAGATGATGTAATTATCGCTCACCGGAAGAGACAAAAGCAGCGGAAGCGAACGAGATTGCCTCTCGTCGCTTATGGTCCCGCCGGAAAGACTGGTCGTAATGAGAACGCCGGTGGCGAAGTAAAAGAATATATAAAATATCTGCGCATCGTAAAAATCGACGCCGCCGGCCAGGTTCGCGATATACGAGAGCACCAGGATCAATATCGCTATCGCGGAAGACACGATCGTCTTTATCCTGCTGCCGGGAGTGTAGAAACGCAGTTCTTTCCATATCAACGGCGAGCCATGCACCCGTCGCAGCGCCGCGCTGACACCCTTGAGAGCGACCATTGCCGGACGCTTGCGATTCGGGCGAGCGGATTTACCGGAATGACTTTGCGAGATCGCCTTAAGCCCCAACCTCCGCACGCTGCGCGACGCCCAGGCGAGAATCAACGCAGAAAGACACAGTATGAAAAAACAATGCCCAAACCAGTAAAATGGTACCGACCCTACCAGTAGCGAAGGGTTCATCAGCAGCGCATTGTTTAACCTCAACGCGTAGAACGGATTCACGTATGCCAGGATGGGGCCCGTCTTGAAATACCCCAGGATCATACAGAAGAAAACCCCGTAAATCAGCAGGGTTGCCATGAATGACGACGTGAGGGTTTTGGAGCGTAAGGATGTGTACAGGCTAATCGCCCCGACCAGCATTGTCGCCGTAGCGGTAATACAGAGGCTCGAGATTATATATCCCCACGGTACGCCGCCGAAGAGTCTGGCAATCGCCAACACCGGAAGAGAGCACGCCAGAAGC
>JAUVIQ010000127.1 GCA_030592655.1 Planctomycetales bacterium
CCTGCGCAATCGCGGAATCAGGCCCAGGCAGATTCGACTTTCCGGCGGCGGCGCCAGGAGCGCGCTTTGGCGGCGACTGCAGGCTGACATCTACGGTTCGACCTGCGTTACAATCCGAACGGAAGAAGGACCGGCCTACGGAGCCGCCATTCTCGCCGCCGTCGGTACGGGAAGATACGCTTCGGTTCCGCAGGCCTGCAAGGCCATCGTGAAGACAACGCGGACGATAAAACCCGACCTCGCCGCAAAACGCACTTACGCACGTTATTACCAGCAATACCGCCGACTATACCCGGCCCTGAAGGACCAATTCCCGTCAATAGCAGGATTGCACTGAAAATGGATAATGAATTGACATCCGCCCAACGTAAGAGCCTCCGCTCAATCGGCCGAGGCCTCCAACCCAAGGTAACAATCGGCAAAGCCGGTATTAATGAAAGCGTCCTGGCGCACATTCGCGGGCAACTAACGCGACTGGAACTTCTCAAGGTGCGATTACCGGCGTCTGATACTGCCGGCAGGGCCGACGCCGCAAAGCAAATCGCCGACGGAACCGGCGCGACGCTGGTGGACCTGGTCGGGCGAAACGCATTGCTTTACAGGCCCAACGAACAACTACCCGATGAGAAGCGCATCAATCTGTCGGGGCGGTAGCACCATGATACTGATAGCGTTCGATATGGTGGAGTGCATTATTAATTGCCGGTGATATAAAATAGGAGATCGTACATGAACGGTTCTGGACGAAGGTTGGCTTTTGTGATGGTTATGGTTTTTCTGGGATGTGGGTCCGCGTTTGCCCAGCCTGTGATTCCCGTGGATAAAATCCCCGATAAGATCGACAAGGAAGTTGCCGATCAGATCAGGAAGTTGTATTCCGCCGAAGCCCTGAAGCGATACGAGGCGCTCGAGGCACTGTTGGTTATGGGCGGAAAGGCCGCACCGGCAGTACCGTTCGTGGTAAATATGCTGGGCGACGAGGGGGAAGTGATTATCCAGGCGCCGTTGTGGCGCCGTCGGCATCAAAGGTTGTCGGTGGCCGACATGGCGAAGATGGTGTTGGCGGAATGGTGTCGCGGAACGTACAGAACTTACCAACAGGTTCGGGAGGCCGTTGAGTCATCCCCAAAAACACCGTCGCCGGTTCATGGCGATATGTTCTGCCAAATAGCGGAGTTGCTTATGTCCGCGTTGAAGACCAGTCGCGACGAAAATGTTAAGCGGAATGCGGGAGCTATATTGGGGAGATTTGTCAACCGTATGACATATAGCCGCAGCAGAATAAAGACAGGCCCGGAAAAACTCTCGCCGGAACAAGCCCTGAAAATCCGCGAAGCAATACTGGAATGTTGGCTTACGGCCATCCGGGATGAAGACGTACACGTGCGCTGGAACGCCGCGGGGAAACTTGGCGTAAGCAAAAGCCCCAAGGCGGTGGACCCGCTGATAGCAGCCCTGAAGGACCGCGACAAGCGAGTTCGTAAATCAGCGATCTATGGGCTTGGTCAACTTCGGGCAGAACGTGCCATCGGGGCCTTGATTGAATCTTTGGGCAATCCTGATTTGTTCAACAGGGGCTCTGTGGCAGGTGCGCTGAGAAGAATCGGCACGCCGACGGTCAAGCAGTTGATTGCTACCATCGCTGACGCCAAATCGCCCAGCCGTGAATCCGCTGCCAGGATACTATCGCGAATGGACATTCCCGTCCGATATGGCGACGTTCCCGTCCAATACGCCGATGAGATTCAGGCGCTACTGGCGGCATTGAAGCACAAGGAGCCCTTGCTGCGCGCATCTGCGGCGATGGCATTGAGAAAAATGCAGCAGTCAGTCGAACCTTTAATAGTTACACTGAAAGACGAGGATCCGAATGTCCGCGCCGCTGCCGCATGGTCGTTGGGGCATATCTATTATTTGGGGCATCTCCGTTTTAAGGAACAAAAACCTCGTGTTATCAAGTCGCTGATCGACCTGGCGGGAAAAGATGAATCGGCTTGGGTGCGTGTCGCGGCAGTGTGGTCGTTGAACGGTTTTGGGCTTCAAAAAAACCCGCAGATTCTCAAGGCCCTGCTTGCAGCGATGAAAGACAAAGCATATATCGTTCGCCTGGAGGCGACGACGGCGATGGAGCGTAGATGCAAAAACGAAGAAGTGGTCCAGGCGCTGATAGTCGCCCTTGATGACCCATGCTCGGGCATTCGAAAGAAAGCCCTTTTATCCCTACCCCTGAACGTCAAGCTGGGGAAACGAGCGGTCCTCCCCCTGATAAAACTACTGGAAAACAAGGATAAAATGGTCCGTCGTCATGCGGCCAAAGCCCTTGGAGGCATCAAGGATGATCGGGTGGTCCCCCTCCTGATAAGACTGCTGAAAGACAAGGATAGCGTGATTTGCTGTCACGCAGCCGAAACTCTTGGATGCATCAAGGACAATCGGGCAATCGAACCGCTGATCGAGACCTTATCATCTGCCACGTTTTCTAGGCCAAAGTGGGCGGCTCGAGGGGCGTTATGTACTATAACCGGTAAGAGTTTCGGGGTAGATCCAACCGAATGGCGTCGGTGGTTTGAGAAAAATCGCGCGAAAAACAAAAAACCTGATTCGGACAATTGACCAATACCTTGCGTGTCGGTTATTTCACTCACCGCGTTCATCGGTTGGTGGCCACGATGCCCGACTGAACTTACCGGACCGCGAAACGCCACATCGAAGAGATGTTGCGGGTAGTATAGGAACAAAGACCGCATAGCGAATGGCACAAGCAGGCCACGTTTACATATGAACGAAACCAAAATAGTCAAAATGCTTTACGGTAAAGACGGCATGATCCTTCGTGTGCCGGGTGATTCGACGGTGCTGGTCGGTAAGGATGCCTCGGCCGTCGCCGAACCGATCGAAGCGGTCGCCGACGCGCTGAAAAATCCCATCGACTCGCCGTCGCTGACGGAACTGCTCGATAAAAATCGGCCTGGGACAGTCGCGATAACTATTTCCGACATCACCCGCCCCGTCCCGAACAAGGTCTTTCTCCCGCCGATGCTGGAGGTGCTCAACGCCGCCGGGGTGGCTGATTCGCAAATCGTCATTATCATCGGAACGGGAATGCACAGGCCCAGCACGCCGGCCGAACACGAGATACTCGTTGGCGGCGAGATTCAATCCCGCATCGAGGTAATCGACCACACCGCCGATAATCCCGACACGCTGGTTGCAGTGAGTAAAGATCCGCCGGTGTCGATCAATCGCCGTTTTGCCGAGGCGGATTTCCGGATTGTTACCGGATACATCGAGCCGCACTTCATGGCCGGTTTTTCCGGCGGGCGAAAGGGCGTATGCCCGGCCTTGGTGGACCTGGCGACAATCGAGCGGTTTCACGGGTACGAGACATTGGCCGATCCACAGGCCGATGCCGGCGTCCTCGAAGGCAACCCCTGCCACCGAATCGCGCTACGCGTCGCCCGAACCGTCGGGGTGGATTTTCTCTTCAACGTCGCCATCACGCGCAGCAGGGAAATCGCCGGAATCTACTGCGGCGAACTGAACGCCGCCCATCTGGAAGGCTGCAAAGACGTAGCCGAGTGGGCCTCGACCGACGTCGCCGAGCCCTTCGACCTGGTTATCACCAACGGCGGCGGGTATCCGCTGGACGCAACGTTTTACCAGACCGTCAAGGGCATGTGCGGCGCTTTGCCGGCATTGGGGTCGGAGTCCACGTTGCTGATCGTCGCAGGCTGTTCGGAAGGACTCGGCGACGACGCCTATGCCGAACTGGTCCTTTCCTATGGCGGCGACTGGCGGCGATTCCTGTCCGACATCGCCGACGGCGAGACCATCAGGTTCTGCCAGTGGGATTTACAGATGCGATGCCGAGTGCTGGAGCGGATCGGACTGGAGAAACTCCGGTTCGTCAGCGACGGAATCGAGCGGGAAATCCAGAAGCGAATCAGCGTTACGCCCATCCTCGGCGACGGCGACGCCCGGGCCCGCGCTCAACGGGCCATCGACGATTTTGCCGGCGCCAACCCCGACGCCCGAATCGCCGTCATTCCCGACGGACCTTACACAATGCTGCGCCGCAATTCGTAGAGCGGGCCGTGGTCACGGCACCAGCCGTGAGGATATTATCCCGGTATTTTCCCCTGGGGACGTTGACGAAATTTCTTCCTCTCGCGCAGGTGTCCGACCAGGTCCAGAGCCGACTTCAGCACGACCAGAAGCACAATGGCGGCAACGTGCGTTCCTGTAAATATTACAAAGAAGGCGCCGAATATTATCGTAACGTGCATAACGACCATCCGGCCATAAGGTCTGACAAACAGTTTGACGGCAGTTACCCGTTTATATTCGCCGGACCCGATGAAGTTCTTCACATAGGAAACCCCGTGGCTGATAAAACAGGCTATCAGCGCGGTGCCGAGTCCCCACCAACTGGCAACCAGAGGCTCGTCGGAAGCAGCAATGTCCTGCATCGATACTGGGATTTTTACCTCTGTTGGCGGTTGGCTCCCGAAGGCTAAGCCGAAAAGGAGGATCACGAAAAGCAGGTGAAGGAACACGAACCCGCCGTAACAAATGCAGAAGAAAACAATCAACCCCCGCTTACTGTGGACGCCTTCACCCAGTTCTTTAAGGTCGCAGGGGGCCAGACACATGCGGAGAACGTTGTAGAATCCGATGATGATATTTTCGAGGCTGAAGAGCAGCATGATGGGAAATACTCGCCACCCCGCAAAAATCACCCCGAACAGGGGGATCAGATTCGAAACCACCAGCGCAATAACAGACAGTCGGCCGAATCGGCCCGGCAATGACAAATCGCCGGACGATGATTCGTCGGGGCTATCGGCTACGGCTTTTTTCAGTTCAGTCACGATATACAAGATAAAATACGGTAGTGCCCGCCGAGTTTCACTGTGAAACGCGGAGGCTTTCGGTAAGTTTCTTCTGCAAAGCGGCGTCTATCCGCAGATACCTGCTGTAGCCGTAGCCGAACGGGTGGGGCTTGTAGTTTTTCAGCCATTTCCACCGCAACGTGAAATTGACAGGTTCGGTAAGCAGCAGAACAGGGCAGTCCTCGTTTAGAATCTTCAGCATCTCGACGATAAGTCTGGTTCTTTCCTTCGACGGCTGCATCGTCGAGATGCGAACGTAGAGCTTGTCGTATTTGGGGTTGGAGTAGTTGCTGTTGTTGATACCTTTGCTGATGTTCGGGCTGTAGTACAACTGGAGGAAATTTTCCGCATCGGGATAGTCCGCATGCCAACCCATTGTGTGAAGTTGGACCTGCTTTTCATAGACCTTCTTCTGGAGTTCAGGCCAGCTGTTAAAGACCGGTTTAATCGTCAATCCTATACGGGCGAACTGTTTTTTTATGAATTCTGCCCGGCGTATGGTATCGATGTCTCCACCGGCCATATCCAACCTGATGGTGGGAATCCGTCCGTTTTCGAGCAGGCCTTTTGCCGCGAGTTCTTTCTTTGCCTGTTCGATCTTCTTTTTGGCTGCAGTCAGGTCGAATTTTGCATGGGGGCTGGGTGCAAGATCGTGTTCGGCAAAACTTCTCGGGATGAATGTCGTCGCCTGAACGCCTCGCCCATCGTGCAACACCTTGATATATTCCTCAGTGTCGAAGGCCAGGCACATCGCCTGCCGAAGCGACTTTCCGGCGCTGAAAACCGGGTCTTTCATATTGAATACGAACCAAAAAATGGATGGCGAGTCGTATCTGACCAATTCGATTCCCTTGGTCTTCCATTCCGGCCTCAATTTCATCTTGTCGGTCAGCACCTTCCTGACCACATCTTTCGGGATTCCAGTGATGGCACTCTTTCCGGTAATGAACATTTCCCAGGCATCTTTACTGCTTGCGACATACCACCAATGGATTTCATCGACGAACGGAGCCTTTTTTCCGGCGTCGTCGAGCAGTCCCGCTTTTTTGTCGTCGGCCCCGCCGGCGGCTGGGTAACACTGATCGCGGAAATTGACGTTTCGGACCATGATAATCGGCGACCCGACGGCGTAGGTTTTCAGCACATACGGCCCGGTGCAGGGTAGTTGAAGTTCGCTGAAGGAATTGGTGAAAACCGGCGGGAGTTTCCTGTCGATTGCTTTGGCCCATCTGCCGGTGAAGTAGAAATCCATAGATTCGCGCGGGACGGGCGCGAAATTCAATAGCGCCAGTACATGCACAAGTTGGGGGTATTTCCCGGTCAGTCTGATTTGCAGCGTCAGGTCGTCGATTGCCTTCAGACCCGCGACGGGCAGGTCGTATCTATCCAGGTCGCGGGGTGCGTACGGTACGGTCTTTTTCCGCCATTCATCAAGCCCTTCAATCCGACCTTTCAGGAAGGCCCATCCCGGACCGCTCCCGATATGCCAGTCTGCGCAGCGTTTGATGGCCAGAACGAAATCGGATGCTTTGACAATTCGTACCGGTAGTTTACCGTTTTCGTTCCACCCGAAGCAGGGGTTGCGCGAGTACTTCAGGCCTTTCTTTATCTTGATGGTGTAGGTCAGACCGTCATCGGAGATCTTCGGCATCGCCGCGGCCAGTTGTGGAACCAGCGTGACGGGTCGCTTGAGATAATGATAGTCGTAAAGGCCTTCATAGAAATGAGCGAGAAAACGGGCTGAGGTCGTGTCGCCGCAGGTGGCGGGGTCCAGCGAGCGGATTCGCGAACCGAAGGTCTGTCGGAGAATCGTCCGTCTCTGCCCGCCTTGTTTATCATCCGCTGCAACGGTGCCGGCACACAATAAAACGAGCGACATTACGCATGATGTAATCTTCATCACTTGCTTCCTTCCCTAATTTCATCGGCGGGTGCCGTGACCGCTTATCCTTGCAGCAGGACCAGCATTCCTGATGCGATGGAGAAATATATCATCACGCCGGTTACGTCCATTATTGAGGCGAGGAATGGGCCGCTCGTAACGGCAGGGTCCATTCCGAGGCGTTTGAACAGGAGCGGTATCATCGCCCCGGCCAGGTTGGCGACAATCACAGCCGAGGCGATGCTGACGCCGACAGCGACGGCATTGGACCATCGCGATGCCTCCGACATGGCAGCTCCGGCTTGGCCCAGGCTCAGCAGCACCATCGCAGCGGCCACTCCCAGCACGCCCAGTATCACCCCCATCGTTGAGCCCAAGGCCAATTCGCGCATCAGTATCCGCCACCAGTGTCCCGGCTCCATCTCGCGGACGGCCAGACCTCTGATTACCAGGCCTGCCATTTGCGAGCCGGTGTTTCCGGCGGTGGCGTTGACCAGCGGCATAAAGAGCACTATCAGCGCGAACATCGCTACGTTGAGGGTGTTCTGGAAATTCGTCAGGGCAAGGACGGTCAGTATCTCGGCAGCGAACAGCAGCGCCAACCAGGGCAGACGCTTGCGAAGCATCTCGGAGTAAGTCGTCGCAAAGTAAGGTTCTTCCAGGGCTCCGACGCCGGCCATCTTCTGGAAGTCCTCGGTGTCTTCTTCCTCGGCTACGTCCATCATGTCGTCGATGGTAACGATTCCGACCATGACGCCGGTTTCATCGACGACCGGAAGGGCGACGGCGTCGTATTTTTTGATAATATCGACAGCCTCCTCGCGGTCGGCGGTGGCCAGGAGGCTTACCGGGTGCCGGTCGATAATATCGCCGACGACGGCATCCGGTTCAGACAGTACCAAATCCTCCAGGCTGACGTCATCGACGAGTCTGCCTTCTGAATCGACGACGTACAGGACGTTGATAGTCTCTTTTTGCGGCGCGACCTGGCGCAGGTGGTCCAGCACGCCCCGGACGGTGGCGTCGGCTTCGATGGCGACGAACTCCGGCGTCATAAGCCGCCCTATGGACTCTTCGGGGTACCGAAGCAATTCGGTGGCGACCTGTCGCTCGTCCGGGCTGAGGCTTCCTATCAGTCTTGCTGCGACGTCTTCGGGAAGGTCTTCGAGCAGTTCGGTCCGGTCGTCCGGTGGCATCTCGTTGAGGATTCCGGCGAGGGCCTCGCCCGAAAGTATTTCCAGGAGCCGTTCCTGCTTTTCCAGTTCCAGAAGCGCGAAGACCTCGGCTGCGCTCTGACGTGGCAGGAGACGGAAGACAACGCCCAGTTCCTCGCCGTCCAGGTCGCCGACAAGTTCGGCTACGTCCGGTGAGTCCAGAGCGGTCATGTACTTCTTGAGTGTGGCGAAGTCTTTGGCTTCGATGAGTTCGTAGATTTCGGGTTGAAATGCGTCGCCGAGCATGCCGTATAAATAAACGACGACGCCCCAATTTTCCAGATAATGTATTTTTTTGAGACCGCTTTGTTCACGAGGCGAGCACGGCAACGATTTTACCCGTCGAAAATTGCACCCTTTAATTGCTTGACATTCCCCGTGTTTTGTATTAGTTTTTTAGCGGATACTAAAAAGGATAGACGGGCTTATGAGTGATGCACGCGAATTTGCCAGAATTTGCAAAGTCCTGTCCGTGGATACGCGGGTGCGGATTATTCAGATGCTCAAAGGTGAGGCATTGTGTGTCGGCGCGCTGTCGAACGGGCTTGGCGTAACGGCCGGCGCCGTCTCGCAGCACCTGCGAATACTCCGCGACGCGGGGCTGGTGGTGGACGAGAAGCAAGGCTACTACGTTCACTATCGCCTGAACAACAAAACCATCGCCAAGTGGAAAAATGTAACGGAACGTTTTTTGAAACCAGGTACCGGTAACGTAAAACCGTGCCGCCAGGAAATTTCTGAAAGGACAAAACCATGTGCGAAGAAAACAAACCCTGCTGCGAAAAACCCGAAAATCTGAAGGGTAATCCCGAAGACTGCTCAGCCGAGCAGATTAAAAAATGCCACGGCGACGTAGCCGAACACCCGTGCGCACCCAAGGATGATTGCTGCAAATAGAGCAATTGGGCGTGGCGCGGGCGTCAAAGCCGAGGATAAATGAAGACCGCCGAGGAAACTTCGAAGGAACTGCCCGACTGGTTTCCGACAGTCGCCGAGGACGTTCTGCAATACTGCCTGCCCAGGCCGGGTCTGTGGGTTGACCTGGGTTGCGGAACCGGCGGGCTTGGCCTGGCCTTGGCGAAGATGTCGCAAAGCACCATATTACTGATAGAC
>JAUVIQ010000054.1 GCA_030592655.1 Planctomycetales bacterium
GGCAAACGCGAAATAATCTTACCCAGACGGAGAAACCGTCGAAGCCTTCGGCTCAAGAGCACCGCCAGCGTAACGACCGTAACGGCCAGCACTGCCGATACGATAATGGCCGGGGTCCTGATCCGGTCGGTCCCCTCGGCGCCGACGGCGTACATTACCGCGATAACCACCGCAGGGAGCAGCACGAACTCCAACAGCCCCAACGCGCGGTCAATGAACACGCTCACCAGCACCGCGATTTTGCGGTCGGTATGCTTGGCGGCGTAGTAGGCCTTGACCAAATCACCGCTGACCGCACCAGGCACGACGTAGTTGAAAAACGTACCAAGAAACGTCAGGCGGACGACCTCGCGGAGAGAAATCTCTATCCTCTGAAGCCTCAAGAGATACCACCAGCGAAACGCCAGAATAAACAGCGGCGTCAGGAAGCACACGAACGCAGCGGCCAGAAGATAAGGATCAGCCTGGGTAATCGTCGTGGCAAAACCCTGACGGATTTGCCCGTCCGGGCCGACATAATCGCTCCAGTGAACCTTGCGAATCACCATCACCAGTAAAGCCGCTGCGACGAGCAACTTGACGGTAAGGATTATTATCTTTCGAGATTTTTTCTTCATTGAGGTTACGCCGACAAAGAAATCGAATTCGGCGATATTATCCGCGCACCGACATCGTAACGCAACTATTGCGCAAGTGGTGTAACTAATTGTGTGCAAGTTCATGTATTCCTTTCTGTCAGTAGGCAGGGAGGTTGACCGTGTTATCCGGCTGAAACGCAGGCGAGCCGGAGCGGACACCACGCTCCGCAAATCTCCTCGAAAAAAATCTCATATTTTCAGATGCATCTTCTTTTTCTCGCGGTTAAAGCATAGAAAGTGCGATAATATCTTTATAGTCGGTAAATTCCGCTGTGCTGTATTCAGGCAGATGCTCGGCAATATGGATTTTACCGCGGAAAGAAGGTGGTTTTCGATGCGTTTGCTGACGAAATCGTATTTGCGTCCGATTATGGCAACGTTGTTGCTCGCAGGGTTTGGGCTGACTGAGGTTTGGTCACAACAGCGAACAATCCCCACTAGCAAGAAACCGGCGGAAGTAACGAAGACAAAGACCAGATCGCATAAAGAGCCGGTGAGTCACGCCAAGAAGCATTCTTCCCTTCAGGCCCTCTACAAGCAGGTGCGTCCCGGCATCGTAAAGGTCATTTGCGAGACCGATACGAAGGTACCTCAAACGGGCAGTGGCTTTTTCGTTTCCAAGGCCGGTCTGGTAGTTACCAATTGGCACGTGATAAGGCACAAGCACCTGTCGGGCATCCACATTGAGACAAGCGGTGGGGTGCAGATAAAAGCGAACGTGCTCCTTATAGACCAGGAGGCGGACCTGGTTATCCTTAAGCCTGCAAGCCAGACTGCCCCCCCCCACGTCTTTTCAGGACGTCCGGTGAACGATGTCAAGGTCGCCGAAGCAGCGGTTACCGTCGGGCATCCCAGTAACATGCGTCTCCTGTTCAGCACCGGTGTAATAAAGGGGATACGAAGCGCCGCCGAAGTGCGGAAAGCCGTCGAGGATAAACTTTCTCTCAGGCACGGGTACAAATATCTGCAAACCGATGTAGGCTTCTGCCGTAGCCTCAGCGGTGGGCCTCTTCTGGACGAGAAGGGACGGGTCCTTGGTGTTATTACAATTGGGATGCCGGCAAGCCAGGTTGGTTTTGCGATCGAATGGCAGGCAGTGGCGGACCTTCTGAAAAAGGTCGATGGCGCCCGAACGATAGGTATTAACGAGATCGCTCGGCGAAGCGCCGGCGAACAGCGGGGACGCGATTATTTCGGGCCGGCCACAAAGGCCAAGGATATAACCCTTGCCGCCGATCTCGCCAAGCGGAACATCTACTGCGGAAAGTGTCGCGGGACCGGTGTAATAGAGAAAAAAACAAAGGTCAAGAAGAGGGAGCGGCGAAAGGTCTTCGTAACAGGATTAGGAACTAAACCACACTACCGCTACAAGTGGGTAACTGTTACCGTAATCAAGAAAGTTCAGAAAGTTTGCCCTATGTGCATGGGGCATGGTATCAGCTCGCAGGCCGACAAGTTGTACAAGCGACTGTGCGATCTGGTTGGCACAATGTCCAGGGTGAATGGGGCCGGCAAGCAGATATCTATCGCGTGGAGCAAGGGAGTTCAGACCCTACAGGAATCCGCGTTTGACAACATCTGGTACGCAGGCGATCTGACGAAGCAGGCCACGGGAACGCTGAGCGCTCCGCAGAAACACTTGGGAGAGACGATAGTTTTTATAGGCAAGTTGCAGGCCGCTAAACTGACGCAAGACGCCTCGCACCTCATGGTTGTCGTTTACGGCGTCGAACGACCCGTTTACGTGTGGTGTCCGAGCGGTATTACCGCCTTGGAGGGGCAGTGGTGTCAAGTGGCCGGCGTAATCGGAGGCCTTATCGAAAACACACCGGTGGTCATTGCCGTGGACGTCAGTGGTCTGAATGTGAACCCGAAACTCATTCCGCTCGAAGAGCCGAAGCCGAAGCCCCGTTACCGGCGCCGGTAACGGATATTCGTGGTCGCCCCAAGGCTCGAAAGTGCCTGAAAAACCGCCGGCGTTACCGGCCCATACATGCATGTAAAAAACCGTTTGCTACGGGCTTGCAGTGCAGGCGACAATTGTATTGTGAAAATCACGCGGAGAAGGTTTTTGAAGTTGGCGGCTGGGACGGCGGCGGCAGCGGCGATCGGCAGTGTGATAGATGCTTTTGCCGTCGAGCCGAAATGGATAAAGATTACAAATCCGGTCGTGCAAATCCCCAACCTCCCGTCGGCGTGGGACGGCGTGCGAATCGCACAACTGACCGACATCCACGTCGGGCGATTGATAGACCTTGATTACGTTCGAAAAGTCGTCGAAAAGACCGACGCCGCCAAGCCCGACGTGATCGTCTTAACCGGCGACTATGTCAGCCGGACCGACGCCATTGACGACAACCTCGCCGAGTCGCTTGGCCGGCTCTCGGCCCCGCACGGAAAATTCGCCGTACTCGGAAACCACGACCACTGGACCGATCCCGCTGCTGTGCGGTCGGTCTTAACCAAGGCCGGCATCACCGACCTGACCAACCGGAATACAATCCTGAACCGTAAAGATGCGAGCCTATGCCTTGCCGGTGTGGATGATTTATGGGAAGGCCGGCAGGACCTCACCGGTGCCCTAGCGGGCGTGGACGAGTCCGTGCCGCGAATCCTGCTGTGTCATAATCCTGATTACGCCGAGCAGATGCCGGCGAGTCCGAGGGTTGATCTGATGCTCTGCGGGCACTCGCACGGGGGGCAGTTCAAGATACCCTTCGGACCGCGACCTAGGCTGCCCATCCAGCACGCTAAATACGCCGCCGGTCTGGCATCAGGCCCACACTGCCGGGTCTATACCTCCGTCGGGCTGGGAATGATCGGAATCCCCATCCGCTTCAACTGTCGGCCTGAACTGACAATAATTACATTGCGGCGACAGGTTTAAATTGCCAAGGTATAAGTAACCAATATAATAGATCGCGTCGGGCTTAGAAGCGCCCGTTCAGGAGAGATTTTTAAATGACCGAGCAAGAGCAGAACCAGCCAACGTTGACCGAACGAGTCAAGGATGTAATCGAGCAGATTCGCCCGCCGATCCAGGCTGACGGCGGCGACATTGAACTTGTCGATATAGACCCTTCCGGCGGTAAGGTCTCCATCCGCTTCCAGGGCGCATGTAGAGGCTGCCCGATGGCGGCGATGACGCTGAAAATGGGCGTCGAGAAACATATGAAGGAACTGGTCCCCGAAATTTCCGAAGTAGTGGCAGTAGATTAAAAGATAGGGACCAGGGACTTGGGATTAGGGACTTGGCAAAAAACAAAAAAGCAAAAAACAGAAGAATGGCCGGACTAGCCTGGAGAATCGGGACTTCTGTTTTTGCCAAGTCCCAATTCCCAATTCCCTAGTCCCTGTCTGTTACCTTTTTTTCCGAAACTTCCGCCTCCCGCACTCATTTAACAAACATATGGTGCATATCAGGTGCGGATTGTGCGCATTTGGCGCGCACATCGGCCATTATATTGAAGGGAGTTATTTTTTATGACTGAAAAGAAGAAGGGTAAATCCGACACACCGGCAACAGCGCCGGCGGCTGTTGACGGCGACGACATCCAGGCAGTCAAACACCTCAACGAATCGTACAGGAAGTTGACCGGGATGCTTTCCCGCGTCATCGTCGGGCAGAACGATGTCATCGAGCAGGTGCTTGTGTCGATGTTCTGTCGGGGCCATGCCCTGCTGGTGGGCGTTCCGGGACTGGCCAAGACGCTGCTGATCTCGACCATCGCGCAGGTGCTGCACCTGTCGTTCAAGCGGATCCAGTTCACGCCGGACCTTATGCCCTCGGACATCACCGGAACCGACGTACTGGAAGAGGACCACACCACAGGCAAGCGGGTATACCGCGTTGTACATGGGCCTTTGTTCGCCAATATGATCCTTGCCGACGAGATTAACCGCACGCCGCCAAAGACCCAGGCAGCCTTTCTCGAGGCCATGCAGGAGCGGCACGTTACCGTCGGCGAGGAAACTTATCACCTGCCTGACCCGTTCTTCGTCCTGGCTACGCAGAACCCGATCGAGCAGGAAGGAACCTACCCGCTTCCCGAAGCGCAACTCGACCGCTTCATGTTCATGATCATGGTCGATTACCCGACCGCCGAAGAGGAAGTCCAGATAATGAAGCAGGTTACAAGCGCATACGAAGCCAAGTTGGAAGTGGCGCTGACGAGCGAGGATATTCTGCGTTTGCAGGATATTGTCCGTCGCGTTCCTGTGGCTGACCATGTTTTTCAGTATGCGCGGGATTTGGCGCGTGCGTCCCGCCCAGCCGAGTCCGAAGCGCCCGATTTCATCAATGAACTGGTCAACTGGGGCGCAGGCCCGCGAGCGGGGATTTACATGATCCTCGCCGGAAAGGCAAGGGCGATCCTTCACGGGCGATACCATGTAACCACCGACGACATTCGCGCGGTGGCTCCGCCGGTGCTGAGGCATCGAATTATCACGACCTTCAACGCCGAAGCCGCCGGAGTTACCAGCGACGAAATCGTACAGCGACTACTGACCGAAATCAGACCGGCAGTAGAGGAACAAGTAGCGTAAAGACAGGGACTAGGGACTAGGGTCTAGGGACTTGGGACTAGGCAACGGACAACCTGAATATATGTCGCTTCTGGACGGCGAGGCGCTTGCGAAGATGCAGCGGCTTGAACTTATCGCGCGGGGCGTGGTTGAGGGTTTTGTTTCAGGGCGGCACAAAAGTCCCTACAAGGGTTTCAGCGTCGAGTTCGCCGAGCACCGCGAGTACGTCCCCGGCGACAACATCCGCGACCTGGATTGGCGTCTCTTCGGACGGTCCGACCGGTACTGCATCAAGCAGTACATCGAGGAGACGAATCTGAGGGCGTCAATCCTGCTGGATGCCTCCGGATCGATGAAATACACCGGAAATATGGCTGCGAAGCATAACGGACAGTTGTTGAGCAAGTTTCAGTACGCTCAATTTCTTGCGTCCTCGCTGGCGCATCTGATGATTCACCAGCAGGACGCCGTGGGGTTGGCGACGTTCGACACGTCGCTTCGTCGTTACATTCCCGCCCGAAGCCGGGCCAGCCACCTCCGCGTAATCCTGGCGGAACTCGCCGGTACCGAGCCGGGGGAAGAAACCTCCGTCGCCGAAATTTTTCACGACCTTGCCGACCGTGTACGTCGCCGCGGACTGATCGTCATAATTTCCGACCTGTTCGACAACGTCGATGAAATACTCAACGCCCTTCACCATTTCCGTTATCGCAGGCACGAGGTTCTTCTGCTTCACGTAATGGCCGAGGAGGAACTGACCTTCCCATTCGAGAGATGGAGCATTTTTGAGAACCTCGAACGCGCAGGACATCGTATCCCGCTGGACCCGTTGAGCCTGCGGAGCGAATACCTCGGGCGCGTTCGGGACTTCATCCGGCGGTTGGAAATCGGATGCGGACAGATGAATATCGACTACGTGCAAATGTCAACGAGACAGAATTTTGATATAGCGCTGGCGCACTACCTCGCGCAAAGGATGAGCCGCGCTCGCTGAAACGCAATCGCGGCGGCATTTGGCATTGTCTGAAAAATAGAAAGTCTGTTCTGCTTTTAGCCCCAGCAGGGCGTCTTTCTTAGCCCCGGGCGGTAGCCCGGGGTTTGGTGAGGCGTATTTTTTCAAGCCCCTGCGGGGCGCCTTGATATTGATATTGTCGTGGGTAACAAATAAGCAAGACGCCCCTACAGGGCTGGATTTCTCGGCGGCACATTTTCCACGGGCTACCGCCCGTGGCTAAGAAAAACGCCCCGATGGGGCTAAAAGACAAGAAACCATAAAATGACGTTCCTCAATGGCATAATGCTGTTCGGACTCATCGGCGTGAGTATTCCGATAATCATCCACATCCTCAACCGTCGTCGGGCGAAGATGGTGGAATGGGGGGCGATGCACTTTCTGGAAAGTTCACTTGCCTCACGCAACCGGCGGATTCTCATCGAAGAGATCATCCTGATGGCCATTCGTTGCAGCCTGCTCGGTCTGCTGGCGTTCGCCCTGGCGAGACCTTTTCTGAAGGCCGGCAAGTTGCTTCCCGGCGCCGGCGGCGATGCGCAGGACCTGGCGATCGTAATCGACGCCTCGTTGAGCATGACGCTTGAAACGGACGGTTCGAGCAATTTCCAGCGTGCAATCGACGAGGCTCACCAGTTGGTCCGGTCCTGCCGGAGCGGCGACGCGATAAGCGTGGTCCTTGCCGGTCCGGTTGCCCAGTCGATACTTCCTGCGCCCATATCCGACCGCGATGAAGTCCACGAATCGCTGGAGAAACTCACGCCGGCAGGCGGGTCCATGCGCGTCCTGGAGGCGCTAAATACCGCTATGGAAACGCTTTGGGCCGGGACGAACCCCGCCAAAAGGATCGTCCTTATTACCGACGCCCAGGACGTCGGGTGGGACCTGTCAGCCTCGAAGCGGTGGGAGTTCCTCGCCGAAGCAGTCGGCGCGATGCCGACAAAACCCATCGTCATCGTCAGAACGCTCGAAACGCCCAAAAAGTGGCGCAACCTGTCGGCGGCGGGGGTGAATTTCTCCCGCGCCGTCGTCGGCGCGGACAGGCCTGTAAAAATCACCGCCACAATCGCCAATACAGGCGAAGGTTCAATCCATCCCGAAGCCGTCGAACTGACCATCAATGGAAAAACCATCGAGCGCAGAACAATCGGCGCGATATCAGAGGGCGCGTCAGCCTCGGTCGTATTCGATCATCAGTTCACCTCTCCGGGCCCGCAGGTGGTATCGGTCCGTATCGTCTGCGACGACGACCTTCCGAACGACAACGAAACATCCCGTGTCGTGAACGTTTTGCAAACATTACAGGTGCTCATCGTCGAGGGGAACTCATCGACCGAATCGTTCAAAAGCGACGCGGATTACATTTACCTGGTAACAGCCATGCCGGACGAAAATACAAAGGCAGACAGCACGCTGATTTCCCCGACGGTAGTCGCCGCAGCCGATATATCGTCAGCGAAACGCTTTTTAGAGTATTCCGTAGTGGTCCTTGCCGACGTGCCACGCCTGCCCGCGCCGGCGGCGAAGGAGTTGAGCGATTTCGTCGGTAAAGGCGGCGGGTTGTTGATAGCGCCGGGTGAAAAGGCGAACAAGGATTTCTACAATAACTGGAAGGCCTCCGACGGGAAGCGTCTTGCCGGCTGCCGATTCGTGAATATTCGGGCGGGTTCGCGGACCAGCGAGAATGATGAAACCTTCACTCGCATAGCGATGGGAAAGATTAATCACCCTGCCATGACGCTGCCGGACAAAAGCAACCTTTCGGACGCTCATATCAACAGGCACTGGGTATTGGAGGCCGACGAGAAGGAAAAATTCGTTTCAGTCGGCGCTCTTCTGGACAACGGACTGCCGTGGCTGGTTCAGCGAAAACTCGCGCGTGGCGTGGTGCTGACGCTGGCGGCATCGCTCGACCGGGAATTTTCCGACCTTCCCGCTCGCCATAACTGCTTCGTCCCGCTCGTTCACGAACTGGTTCATTACCTCGCCGCCCCCGCCCAGCCGGAGATGAACATCCTTCCGGGTCGGCAGTTCGTCTATACGATACCGGACGGGATTTTGTCCGGGTCGGCGGCGGAGGCGGAAGTTGCCGATCCCGCTGGTCGGAGAACCGCCGTCCTCCTGCGGAAACAGGACCAGCGCCGGAAAATGAACTATTCGCTGACCGCCAGGCCGGGGGTGTACAGGCTGATTCTGTCTGACGGCGACGGTGCAAAAAGTATCCCATTCGTCGTCCTCGGCGACAGCGACGAGAGCAAACTCAACCTGCTGGACGACGACGATTACAAACGGGCGGAGGAATACATTAAGGATATGACCCGCGTCCAAAACCTCGGCGAACTGACGGCTGCGATTGCCGGCGGAGTGCCCGGAAGCGAAATCTGGCGGCATATCGCCGTTAGCATTCTCGCGCTGCTGATAGCGGAGATAGTTACCACGAGGCTCATCGCGCAAAAACGAAAAATGCACCTGGCCGAACCGATTACATTCGGCGCAGACCGAAAAACCGGAAGGTCGAAAGAGGTGGCCGCCTGATGACAGCATTCGTGATTGGACAATTTGTTTTATCGGATTGGCCGACCTGGCTGTTGTTTGTCGGCGCAGCCGTCGGCGTGGCCGGATGGGTGATGCTCTATCGTTTCCGAGGCCAATCCTACAAATTGACCACAACCGCCGGGCGTATCGCACTGGCATTCGGAGGCGTCTGGCTGGTCTTCTGCCTGATGGGGCGAGTATTTCTGCTGGCGACGAATTGGCCAATCTGGCCGATGGCGCTGGCTGGCGTAGCCATGGCTGAAGTGCTGCTCTGGCTGTACGAACTGGAGCGGCGAATCGTACCGCGAAGGACAGGAATGATACTGGTCGGGTTGAGGCTCGCGCTGCTAGGCTTGGTGATGCTCATGCTGCTCCAGCCTGTAATCGCGTCGGTATGGAGCGAAACCACCCGGCGAACCGTTATCGTGCTCGTGGACGAATCGGCTTCGATGCGGATTTCCGACGCCGGAAACCTCGCACCGTATGAGTTGCTGCGCCTGGCGGAAAGTTTGTCGGTCCAAGCCGCCCGCAGACCCTGGAAGCTCGACGAAATCGCCGCTTCAGGACGGGATATCTCCGACGACCTGGTGGGCGAACTGGCATGGATGGATCGCGTCGGCAAAGGTCCGAAAGATTCCATCGCAGCCAAACTTTCCAACCGTCGAAAATCGCTGCACGGGAAGATAAACAAATGGTCCGAAACCGTCGCCGAGCAGGTTGAAACCCTCGAAAAACTGCTTGACGATTCGCCGACTCTCGCCAAGCCGCTGCGAACGGCCATTCTCGACGCCAAGGCGCAATTGAGCAGGCAGGTTCGAGGCCGGTTTCTGACGGCGGCTGGTTGGACGCATGAGGAAAACGCCTCGTCCCTGGGCGGTAATTTCAATCGTCTGCGCACCGCGCTGCGGCAGGCATCGACTGCGTTGGGGGGCGCATGCCCGACGCTGGAGCGCGTGGGCGCGTCGCTGGATGAACTGCTCTACAAGCAACTTTCCGCCGCCGACCGTTCCGCCGTCGATGCCGTCGCCGGACAGACCCGCCTGGAACTGGCGAGGGCGGCGTTGACGCACAATCCCGACGGCGACGACGAGAGCCTGCTGACGCACCTCCTCGAACAATACGACGTCAAGGTCTATACCTTCGCCGGCGACTTGAGCGAAACTACTCCGGCCAGTTTGACCGACCCGATTTCCGCCGCTGCCGGCGAGCGCAACAATCGGACCGACCTGGCCGGCGCGTTGCGAAAAATTGTCGCCGATGCCGGACAGGACGCCCTTGCCGGCGTGGTTCTTCTGACCGACGGACAGGACAACGGTAAATCCAGCGCTGACGGCAGCGCCCGCGCGCTCGGCGGAGCCGGGTCCGCCCTCTGCGCAATAGCGATGGGCGGAGCCAGCCCACCCGCCGACGCCGCCGTCGTCGCAATCGAAGCGCCCGAAACGGTCTATCTGAACGATAAAATGCTCATCAACGCAAAACTGAAACTCGACGGCCTGAAGGGAAAAACCGTCAGCGTAAAACTCCTGCGGGCTGATAAGCAGGTCGATTCGCGCGACATCCGCATCGTCAATAACGTCTTCCGAACGCACATCCAGCTGGGCGACGAACCCAAAACCGTCGGCCTGCACTCCTACCGCATCGAAATCGACGAGTGCGAAGGCGAAGTCTTCACCGACAACAATTCGTATTCGCTGACGCTCTCGGTTACGGACGACAAGACGAAAGTCCTCCTGGTCGATTCGCGCCCTCGCTGGGAATTCCGCTATCTCAAAAATCTCTTCACCGGGCGGGACAAAACCGTCTCTCTGCAATACGTCCTGACCAAGCCGGACAAATTCGCAGGGCAGAAACCTCGCGGTGAGATACCCGCTTCGACGGGCAGAACCGTTTCCGAAGCCACCGCCCTTCTGAATGAGTCGGCCGAGTGGATGAAATTCGACGTAATCATCGTCGGGGACGTGCCCATCAGCGAGTTTTCCGTCGAGAACACCGCCAACCTCCGCAAATTCGTTACCGACCGGGGCGGGACGGTCATCTTCATTGCCGGGGCGAATTTCATGCCGACCGGATACGCCGATACAGGTCTGGCCGAACTCATCCCGCTCCGCCTGAACGAAAAGCCCAAACCAGCGAAAATCCCCGCCGGCGGTTTTCGTATCGCGCTGACACCGACTGGGGCTGAGCATGTAACAGGCAGGCAGGACGTGGAATCGGAAAAGTCGCTGAAGGTCTGGAAATCGTTTCCGCCGATATTCTGGCGCAGTTCATGCACGCAGGCAAGCCCTGCCGGAATAGTCCTCGCATACGCAATCGACCCGAACGCTCCGGCCTGGCTGGCCGCAGCGCCCCACAACGGCTCACCGGCGTCGAATCCTCAAAGCCTCCTGAAGCGCAGGGAAAAATACTACCGCAACCACGCCCTGATTACGACGGCATCGCACGGACTTGGAAAGGTGATGATTCTCGGTTTCGACCGAACGTGGCGGATGAGGTATCGCACCGGCGACACTTATCACCACAAGTTCTGGGGGCAGATTCTCCGATGGGCGACGGCCGGGAAATTACCGGCGGGGACGCGACTGGTAAAACTCGGAACCGACAGAACCCGCTATCCGCCCCACAGCCGCCCCGTCGTCCGGGCACGCCTCGTGCTCGACGACCTGTCGCCGGTAATAACCGACCAACTCGCGGTGAAAGTTTTCAGGCTGAACAAGTGCATCGCGCGGGCCACGATGAAATACGTCAAGGATTCGCCCGGAATGTACACTGCCCGCCTGGATGAACTACCGGCTGGGAATTATCGTATCGAACTTGACGGACCGGCGGTGGATGAACTGCTGATCGGCGCCGACGTCGAAAAGGTCGCCACGGAAATATCCGTGGACCCGTCTGCGCCGACCGAGCAGATAGAACTCGCCGCCAATCGGGATTTGCTGAATCGCCTTGCTGGGCTGAGTCACAACGGCGTGGTCGTCCCAGCCTGCCAGGCCCGACGGATACTCGACGCCCTCCCGGCTGGGAAAATAACGAAGAAACACCGCCGACAATTTCTGCTGTGGGATTCATGGGTGCTGCTGGTGCTGTTCTGCGCCGTGGCAGCGACAGAATGGATACTCCGCAAACGAGTCGGACTGACCTAGTGGAGGTCAATGCTATGACACAGATAACCGCTGAAAACAAGTCATTACCGGCAACGATTGAAGCGACGCTGCGCGGATTGATTCGTCGCGCTCGGGCTGCGATTATCGTTCGCGGGGTGCTGCTGACATTGGCGGCGGCGATCCTGGGGATGCTGGCGTCTATGGGCATCGCTACCGCCTGGCTTCCCTCGGAACCCTGGCAGCATTATGCGTTGACGTTTCTATGGCTTGCCGCAGCTGCGTCGGCTGCGATCATCTGGCTTCTGCGCCCGCTGGCGAAGAGTTTTTCGTTGGCGGGTATCGCTCGCGTTATCGAGCAGCGTCATCCGGAATTGCAGGAGCGGATAAGTTCGACCGTCGAGTTGCTCGGCAGCGACGATTCACCGGAGATTCGCGGATCGCAGGTCCTCATCGACGCCTTGGCAGCCGAAGCCGTCGGCGACGCACGCGCCGTCCGCCCGAAACGCGAGATAACCTTCCGAAAAGTCCGCCCGCCGCTGTATGTCCTGGGCGGAGCAATAGCCGTCATCGCGATCCTGCTGGCGATTTATCCCAGGCCGATGGGGAGGTTACTGGCAAAGACCGTCGCGCCGTACCTGAACCTCCCGAACATCTACGCCGACGACCTGAAAATCACCCCCGGAAACTGTGTTCTGGCCGAAGGGATGAGGCTGGAGGTAACGGCTTCGTCGGACCGCAAGGTGCGTTCAGCCAAAATGAGAATCGAGCGGACAAGCGGAACGAAAAACATCTTCAAGATGACCCCGCTTTCGGACGGGGCTTTCGTATATACCTCAGGCCCGCTCTCGGCGGACGGTCCCTGGGGCGGCGAGTTCCGATACCGCATTCACGCCGGCGACGCGCACAGCCAATACTATTCAGTAAAAGTCGTCCCACCGCCCGCAGCCAGGAGCATCGAAGTGGGATACAAACATCCCGATTACATGCACCGGCCCGATACGCCGATGCTCGCCGGTTCGGGATCGATTACGGGGCCGACCGGAGCGGTCGCCACCGTTCGCATCCGTCTGAATAAACCGGCTGAAGATGTGAAACTGACCATAAACGATGCCGCTGTGGAAATAACGCGGGCTGACGCCCTTACATATACATTCAGCCACAAACTCGCCAAAGATTCCGCCGGACGATGGCGACTGGCGCTGAAAGACGAGTACGGCTTCGACAGCGACCCGATCGGCGGCGAGATCGTCGTCAAACCGGACACGCCGCCGAACGTTCGCATCCTCCACCCGGCAGGGCAAGAAAAACTGAAACTCAGCCCGACCGACCGCCTTGAGATAACCAGCAGCCTGAGCGACGACTTCGGCGTCAAACGGGCGGAAATGCTGATTGCAATCGACGGTAAGGAACGAAAAACTATCAGCCTGAACGTCGCCGACGAGACCTCGGCCACGCTCAACTTAGCGGCGCTGGACCTTTCCGGCGCAAGGCGGGTTACTTTCAAGGTCCGGGCGTGGGACAACATGCCCAAGTCGCTCGGCGGACCCCAGGAAGGCGTCTCTGAAACGCGAACAATCGAACTGGACGTAAAAGCGCCCACCTACGCCTTCCAGGTGCAACTGGCGCTGGACATCAGGATGCGGGATGCGCTGCGGCAAATCTACGAACAACTCAAAGCCGCAAAGAAAATTTCCGCACCGCTTCGCCGCTCAATGCCGGGCACGAAAATACTCACTCGCCAGACGACCGATAAAATCGACCTGATGCGCGAGAACCTGCTGTCGGCGGAGAAAACATCCCGAAGCCTCGCCGAACTCACAGCCGGGGCCTATCCGAAAGTCTCAGAAAAACTGACCAAACTGGCGAACGACCATATCGGCAAGGCGCGCGAACTGGCCGGGCTTGTAAAAATCACCGACGCGCAGAAACAACGGAGCGAACTTACAGACGAAGCGGATTTCCAGATCGACCGCGCACTGGCAATCGTATCGGACATGCTCAAGGAACTGCACGTCCTGACGGATTTGGCTGAGCGGGCAGTTGCGCTGGAAGAACTGGCCAAACGTCAGGAAGAACTCGCAGCGGCAAAGATGCCGACCACCATGCCCACGACCCCGCCCGGCAATGAGGGGCTTCGCGAACTTTCGGGACAGAAATGGCAGCAGGCCCAGCGACAGGTTGCAGCGGAGACGGCTGGGATGGTCCGACAGACACCACGCGCGATGCACGAGGCTCTCAAGGAGAAGGGAAAACAAACGACCGACCTGGCGGAAGTCGCCAAACGACTCCAGCGGACCCAACAGGCCCTGGCAAAAAGCGCCGACGACGAACAGAACATCGCCGAGATGAAAAAGCAGTTGACCAAACTCGCCGCCGAGCAGGCCGGACTCGCCAAACAGGCCCAGCAGTTGGCCCGTCAGGCAGCCAGGGTAGCGCCGACAAAAACGCCGTCGGCCGATGCCTCCAAATCCGCAGCCGAAGCCGCCAAGGCGCTGAAGACGACCAAACCCGAATCGGCTCTCGCGCATCAGGGCAAAGCCGTCAAATCACTCGAACAGACCGCCCGTCGCGCCGCAGCCGAACAACTCGCAGACGCCGCCGATGCACTGGCCAAAAAGCAGCAAAACCTCGCAAAACACTCCGAAACCGCAAAAAAATATCAGGCCCAGGCCGACGCTGCCCGCAAAACCGCCGCTGAACAACAGATAAAACAGAAGCAAATCCAGGACGAAGTGGCAAAGCGTTCGACAGACCTGGCGGCAAGGCAGTCTGACTTGGCGAAACAGGCGCAGCAGTTGGAAAAAGCAACCAACCCGTCGAAGCAGTCGCGCCCGTCCGGGGATATGAAATCCGCCGCCGACAACCTGCGCAAGGGTAATCTCGACCAGGCCAAGCGCCGGACCGCCGGAGCATCCGAGCAGGCACGCAAACTGTCCGAAAAACTTTCCAAACGCGCCGAATCAGCCTCAAAGGCCGCCAAGCAGGCAGCCGAAAAAGCCAAATCAAGTCAGAACGACGCCGCCGCACAATCCGCACACCAACGAGCCCAGGCCAAGTCAGAAACTGCGAAGCGCCAATCCGAAGCGGCAAAACAACTTGCCCGGGAGCAGACCCGTCTGGCTGAAGATGTCGCCGCCGCTGCAAAACGCGAAGCGCCCAACCTCGCC
>JAUVIQ010000119.1 GCA_030592655.1 Planctomycetales bacterium
GACGCCAGAGCAAGAGACAATAGAGAAACCAAAATCCATGCGAAACTGTATGAACGAACCATTTTATCCTCCTTGTTTTCCCGCCGAAGTGGGTAGGCTGGGACGAAGTCCCACCATTTTCTACTAAACAAGAATTATACCACAAATCCCGAAAATGACAAGCAAAAAGACCAATGAATATTTTTCCGCGATGGTAAAAAACTGGTAGTCAGTAGCCGGTAGCCGGTAACAACATCCAAAGAAAAATACTCGTTGGCGTGCTTTTTACTCTTTTACTGACTACCGACTACCGGCTACTGGCTACCGACTACTTTGTCGTCGTAGAGTCCGCGGCGGGCGTTGCGTCGGATCGTCAGCAGTTCGGCCACCATTCGGAACGAATCGCGGAACAATCTGACTCGCGAATCAGGGTCGAAGTTCCACGTAATCGGAACCTCCAGGATGCGATAACCCCGATCTCTGGCGATACGGAGCACTTCGACGTCGAAGGCCATACCGTCGAGCCTCTGGCGTCTGAAAACGTCGTCGGCCACCGTTGCACTAAAGCACTTGAACCCACACTGCGTATCGCGCAGGCCCGGCAACGCCAGAATACGCACAATCGCGTTAAAAACCCGTCCGATGCGCCGACGAGAGGCCGGCTGGGTAACGACCGACCCGGGCGCTTCACGCGAACCGATTGCAATATCGAAATCCTCCAGCTGCGGCGGAAGGAACCGATTGACCTCGGCGATTGGCATGGACAGGTCGGCATCGCAGAGGAAGCGGTATTGCCCCCGCGCTTCGAGCATTCCGCGACGGACCGCCAGACCTTTGCCCCGCATCTCCTCCCGCAGCACTCGCAAGGACGGATGTCCCGGCACAAACGACTGCGCCACTTCAAATGTCCGGTCCTCGCTGCCGTTCTCGACTACCAGGACCTCGGCTGGGTACGTCTGTGCGTCCAGGAAGGCGAAAACCTCCTCCAGCGTCCCCGGCAGGCGGGATTCCTCGTTGTGGGCCGGTATCACAATCGACAGCAGGGGCGTGTCCGCCGCGCTTCCGGAAGGCAGTTCGTTTGGTTGTCGGTCCTGTTCGGGCATTATCCGGCACTTTCTGCGCCAAAAGGATACACAACAAAAGCGTAAGCATGTAGTGATATTTGCAATGATGCCTCAAGAGGAAGATTGACCGTACGTTATATCTTTCCTAGAATTATAGGTATAAATCTTTCCTTTAAGCAGGGTCGTGCTTTGGTATCTACGGATTCACAAAACGTTTCGTCTTCGCCCGTGCCGGCTGGTGACGGGGTTCTCGGCCAGGTTGCGGTGGGAGCCTTGCTGGTTCTGGCTACGTGTATGCTCGTTACTTTCGCGTTCACGACATTGACGGTAACGGGAACCGCCCAGACGGACACGAGCGCCGCTGCAGAGCAAATAGACCGACTCTTTCCGTACATAATGGCGTCAGGCGCTCTGGCCGGCGTGCTGGCGGGTGTGTGTTCTTTAGTGCTCGCGGTGCGTCAGCGAGGTCGAGAGCCGACTGGATGGACTCTGCTGCTGGTGTCGGCGGGCGTCTTGGCCATTGCCGCAGCGAGCACGATGATACTGGGAACCGTTACCGTGGCCGGAGTAAGGCAGTTACCCGTAGCCGGGGAAGCCGGAATGAACCGGTGGGGTCAGGGTTCGGCCTTTGCATTGATGGTCGCATGTGCTTTGTGGGCGATGCGATGCTGGCAGGGTCAACGGATGCGGATCGTCCACGGCGACTTCAATGACGCCGAGGCGAAAATCGCCACCTGCCTGAAGCAGGTTACCGGCGGAAAACTTTTGGCGCATCTACGGAGCGTATTGCTTTCGGCGGGACTGGTAGGTCTGGCGATATGCGTTCCTGTGGATTTCTTCGCGATCGCCCGCGCCGACATCAGCGCCGGCGGATTGGCCGGAGCGATGACGCTGAGCGCTTCGGGGGTGGTGCTGTTCTGTATTCTCCAGTGCGTGCTGCTCACAGCGGCGATGTCGCTGCTGATCGGAATGTTCCGTATCGGGTTAATCGGCGATGAAGCCAGCGGGATGGTGGGATTTACCGCCGGCGTATTCGCGTTTCTGTTCAGCGGCTGCGGCCTCTATCTGTCTTTCGGCGATCAGATTCGCGTTCTGGGTCTGACCATGCTGGTAATGTCTGTTCTGATGGTTTATGGATTGTTCTTCGGTGTGGCGGTGTCCCGGTACGTTCTGGAGCTTTGCCGCGAAGGTCGCCGCCCGCGCGACCTTTCCGACCTGATTCGCATATCGATTATTGCCGGCGCGACGTTTCCGCTTCTGGCGGTGATCCGATGGGCGCGCCGGCGCGTCCACGCCGGCCGAGCGGTAATCGTCGTCGGATGCGCCGTGCTGGTCGTCATAATCGCGCTGATGATCAAGGGAATGTTCCCGAGCGTGTACGACTTCATGGACAAGATACAGTTCTTCCTGGTCATTATGACGGTGCTGATGGCGGTGCTGGTCGGGCATATTGTGAACCCGGCGGAAAAGAGGTGGCCGAAGGTGAGATTGGTCGCGCTGGTGCTGCTGACGACGGGATGCCTGGGGGTGGTTATCAACTCCGATAAGGCAATGGCTTCGGTGCGACCCAAAGTCTTCCAGTACACACCCCGGGGAAAGTACAGTCTGAACGTAATCGAATGGCTCGTCGCGCCGAACGAAGCGATGAACCATATCGACACTGGCTGGAAGCCGCCGATCCTCAAAGGCCCGTCCGCAGGACCGAAGCGCGAAATCATCAGCGCCCTGAAGAAGAAAAAGCCGCTGACCATACTCATCATCTGGGACGCCGCCAGGCCTGACCGGATGAGCCTCCACGGATACCGTCGAAGTCGTGCGCCGTTCCTGGCGACTACGCCGAATCTCGATAAGCACAAAGACGAATTCCTCCGTTTTACCAACGCATACTCACAGGCGACGGCGACCAGTTGTTCCATGCGGCATCTCTTCACCGGACGATACTCCTCGCGGTGGATGCTCAAGACCGAAGGAATAGCGCCCTTCTGGACGAACGAATTAATCCGCGCCGGTTATCATTCATTCTTTATGAACATCATCGGAAGCGATTACAACGGGCTGAGCCTGGAGGCGTTTTATCGCGATATGCCGGAATCCCAGAGGAAGCGTCTGGAACTGCTCGATTGCACGCTGTGCCCCAAAGAAAATCTCAAAAAGGGGCAAAAACACGGGCGAAAAGCAACACCGGAACTGCTGCAAAAACTCGCCGGAAAAACCAAGTTCATCGAGTGCAACCGCCAGAACGAACAAAAGTCGGTGCACGACCTGCTGGCGTTCCTGGAAACGCAAACCGAGACCCGTGGAGCCGGAGTCTTCGCGTATATCCACATGGACGCCACGCATACGCCGTGGTCGAGATTCAAGGAGGTCGAAGACTTCGGCGACAGCAAACAGGACAGATACGACCAGACCATGCGCTACAGCGACATGGTTCTGGGGGAATTAATCGACGGGCTGAAAAAACTTTCGATGTGGGATGATACGATCCTGATAGTTACCGCCGATCACGGTACGGGGCTGAACGATCATGATAAGTACGGCGGATTCCACCCGTGGATCGAGCAGATACACATCCCGCTCGTGGTGAAGATTCCCGGCGTCCCCGGAAGTCAAATCGACACAATGGTAGGCCTGTTCGACCTCGGGCCGACATTGATGGATGTGTTCTTCCCCGATACGCTCGATAATTACGAGGGGCGAAGCCTCTGGCCTGTGATTCTCGACAAAAAGAAGTGGCCCAAACGAGTTATGTTCGGCCTGAACGCCTTTGCGAATTGTTACTATGTTATCTCCGCCGACGGGTTCCACTATATCCGCCAGCGGACGGATCGATACGAGCAGTTGTTTAACTGGCGCAAGGACCCAGCCGAGACGAACGACCTGATGGGCGTCGATTTCGAAGCGGTTGATCTCAATCGCACGCGGATGAACTGGTTCCTGAACGTCCACGGCAAAGGGCGTGGTTACACCAATCCTTTCCACTGGTGCGAACCACCGTGGTAAGAGATAAAACGAGCCGTGACTGTAAAGGAGCGGTCATTAAGACTTGAGCATCGGCCTGACCGCTCCCTCACAGTCGCGGCTCGTAAGGCGTTACAGGGTTCAACAGTATGAAAATAGGCATCGTTTCTGATTCGCACGGGAAGGTTTCCGTGCTTCGACGCGCGTTGGCGTCGCTCGTCGAGCGCGGAGCCGAGGCAATCGTGCACTGCGGGGACATCGGAAGCGGCGAGTGTATAACCGCCCTGTCCGAAACAAACTTACCCGCATACGCCGTTGCCGGGAATATGGACCGCCACGCCCGGATACTGCAAAGCCAGGCCGACGCCGACAACGTCCGCTTCAGTATGGACACTATCCTCGTTCCCCTGGGTAACGATAAGTACCTTGCCGCTACTCACGGGAACGACCCGCGAATAATGGCCGAACTGCTCGCCGACGGGCGGTTCGACTACCTTTGCCACGGACACACGCACCAGCCTCGCGACGAGAAGATCGGCTCGACGCGAGTGATTAATCCCGGTGCGCTGCGCCACGCGCATCCACCGTCAGCCGCCATCCTCGATACCGACGCCGACACCGTAGAACATTTCCCCGTTCGGTGAAGAAAAATTAGCAGGGATGCAGGGGATACAGGGGATAAGAAATGAATTTTAATAAAAAGAAAAATACCTGTTTGAATTTTGGAAATATGTTTTATCCTGTGCATCCCTCGCCGCAGCGAGTCTCCGCTTCGCTCCGACCTGCATCCCTGCTAATTCTTTCCGCCGTCTGCTTATAAACGAAAAAAATGAAACAAAACGGGCATTTGTGCGTCTAACATTCAGGGTGTATAATCTACTCCGAGACAACTCATCGAAAGGACAGTGATGTTTAATCGCCGAATTTTGCGTTTGTCGTGTGGGCTGGCGGTATTGGCGTGTATGTCGGTGCAGGCAATGGGCCAGACCAGGAAAATCCCCGCCGGGCTGCACATACCCAAGGGTAATCAAAGAAACTTCAACATCACATTGCGCGACGGGGCGGGTCATCAATGGCAGTTCCAGCGTTACCTCAACGTTTACGGCGGGATAAACTATATTTACAGCGGCGGGCTTTATTGCCAGATTAACGGGTCAAACGTCCGGTCCAACAACAACATGGTATGGATGAACAAAGCCGGCGATGAGGTAGAGATCGGACCGTACACACGCAACAACTGCCAGATTTACCGACGGGCCAAGGTTTATCGCAACCAGAGTCTAACGCGCTGGATGGACATCTTCGTCAATACGACTTCTTCCAAGCAGGTCGTCCCTGTACGTATCTACTCAAGCCTCAACCGAAACGTCTCGCGGACTATTACCTCATCGGGGGCAAACACCTTCGGTAAAAAGGACTGGGCGTTCATTACGGAACATCAGAATGTCAGCCTGCTCCACGTCGTCTGCGGAAAGAGGAGCAAACTTCGACCGACCGTCAATGCCGGCGGGAATACGATATACGCTAATTACTCGGTTACCGTTCCGCCCGGCGGGGTGGCGATTTTGAGCTACTTTGAAGCCCAGGGAAACAGCACATCCCAACTTCAAAAGACACTATCGCAGTTCAACGCTCGCAAAATGTTCAGCGACCTGCCATCCGCCGTTCGCAGGCTCATTGTCAATTTCCGCAGCGGCGGCGGAATTGAGGACATCGAACTGGATCGCAGCGGGACCGCCGACGTGGTAATCCGGAAAAACGGGGATGTGATCTCCGGGAAAATCGCCAACAAAGAATTCGTCATCGAACCGTTTTTCGGAAAACTGACCCTTCCGGCCAAGGACGTCATCGGATTCGTCGCCGTTACCGGACAGGAATCAACCGTTCACGCGATAGTCACAGGCGGGCAGGTTATTACCGGAAAACTCACCGACGCCGTCATTACACTGACCATTCCAACAGGCGGGGAACTGAAGATACCTTTTTCCCGTATCAAGGAGTGTTCCTACCGTATCAGCAAAGCCAGGCCTGACGATTCGTCCCCGCCCGGTCCGTTAATCGTCCTGCGGACGGGTGATCGCCTGGCGTTCGACCCTGCCGATCTGAAATGCACGTTCAAGACCCGACACGGACCGATCAAACTTCTCGGTAAAGACCTGACGAAAATTTTACTGGACCACAAAAACAGCGGCGTCCATCGTGCACGATTCGTCAACGGATCGATGCTGGCGGGGATATTAGGGCCTGAAAAAATCGTCCTTCCCCTGAAACTCGGACCTGAACTGAACGTCTCACGCAACATGATCCTGGCAATTTATTTCGCCGAAAAAGAAGAAGAAAATTCGGCGAAAACGCACGTGATTCTCAATAACGAAGACGAACTTTTCGGACGACTCGTCGATAAGGCGTTCGAGTTGGTTACCGATTTCGGAACGATCAGCGTCAAACCGGAAAACATCACGGAAATATCCTTCAGCGTTCAGAACCCGGGTCAGGCCACTATAAAAATGTGGGACGGTTCGACGCTTCAGGGAAAACTTAGTCGCCAGACGCTTCGTTTCGCCGTCCAGCCGGGACCTGAACTGGACCTGCACGTCGGGCACATCGTAGAGATTATCAGGCCTAACGCCCTGCCGCCGGATACGACCGTCAAACTCGTCGAAAAATACATCGCCATGCTGTCGGCAGCCAATTACAAGGACAGGCAGGAAGCGCAGGAAGAGTTAATCCGCATGGGTCCGACAATCGCCCCGCTCCTGCGAGAACACGTCAAAGACCCCGACCCGGAGGTCCGACAGCGAATCCGAAACATACTCGACAAACTCGGAGCGCAGGTCCCCGGTGCCGGAAAAACTCCTCCTCATCGAGGTCCGAACGTCGTTCCTTTCCGGGGGAAGATGATGATAGGGGGCTGATGATAAGGTAACAAAGACGTATTAATCGCCTGTGAAAACATCCGACTTGCTTGAGGAGATGCAAAGATATGAAATATACGATTCGTCCGGGCGTTGTATTAATCCTGATTGTCGGCTTCGCGGGGGCTTCCTTTGCGCAGTTGAGAGCGATAAGGCGTTCTCGCCCGCGCCCACCGACCACGCCCATCGTATCGGCCAAGGGGGGTATTCACCTTCCCGGCGGGCGAAGTTCCGGTCTTCCGTGGGTTACGACGGATTCGCCCGGATACCGGTGGGACATCGCAAGCGATGGGAAAATCTCCGACGGAAGCAACGACGCATACGACGGCGGGATGCAGTTGCAGGTCAACGGTGTGGCTTTTCGTTCTCAATCTACCGCAAGATTGAGCGCCGACGGAAATGAAATCGAGATAGGATGGCGGTACAACAACCTCAGCATCTCCCGCCGGATATTCGTCAACAAAAAGGCGGGTTATTGCCGGTGGATCGACATCTTCGAAAACACCACCTCTGCGAAGGTAAATGTTTCGCTTCGCTACTATTCCAACATGGGCGACCCCACCAACAGAACGCATACGACATCAGGCGACGCCGCTATTACCGCAGAGGACTGGGGAATTGTAACGGCTGGGGCGGCGAACTCCTCTCGCCCGGCAATTGTACACGTCTTCGCGACACCCGACGCGAAATTCAGACCGACCTTCTCGTTTTCACGAAGCAACGACAGCCTGTACTACAACACCACAATCAAGGTCCCTGCCGGCAAGGCCGTCGCACTTTGTTTCTTCGAGGCCCAGCGACGCCCTTACGACAAGGCCGTCGGTTTTCTTAAAGACTTCGATCCAGCCGCCGAGCTGCTGCTGGTACCGGCGCCGTTGCGAAAAATAATCCTGAACATGACCGACGGGGGTACGTTGACCCTCGGCAGCCTCAAACTCAAACGCGACAAGAAGGTCGATCTTCTCGTCCTCGCCAACGGTAACGAACTTCGCGGCAGGATAACCAATAAAGAATATGTGCTGCGGACTGATTTCGGCCTGTTGACTATACCCGCCGACGGAGTTATCGGTCTGTCGGGTCGGTCTCGCGTGCATAATCGCGTACACATGGCGATGACCGGCGGGCAGATAATCGCCGGCGAACTGACCAGCGGACCTGTGGCGATCAAACTTTCCGACGGGACCGATCTGAAAATCGAGGCGAAGGGTTTGACCCTGGCGACCTATCGCATATCGCCTCAAAAGCCCGGAAAAGTCACTACCGCCGATTCGATGGCGGTGTTCCGAACCGGAGCGAGGCTCGCTTTCGGTGGCGCTGACGGTCCAATGACGTTCCTCACGCCGTACGGCGCGATTGACCTTTTGGCCGAGGGATTGCGGTCAATCGAGATGGACACGCCCGACGGCGGGCTGCACCGGGCGATTTTCCGCAACGGCTCGACGCTCGCGGGACTGTTGAAGGATGAACGAATCCGCCTGAAACTCGAACTCGCCCCGGCCACGCTCACCGAAGGAAAATCGACCGTAGAGGTCTCGCGCCGGCAACTCAAGCGATTCTTCTTCGCGGGAAAACCGATCAAAACCCAAGGCCAGGCCAGGTTGATTTTCCGAAACGCCGATAAAATCTACGGAAACTTCGCCGATAAGAAACTGACCATTCGCGGTAATCTCGGTGATGTTTCGGTGGCTTCTTCCAAGATCGCCAAGGCTGAATTCAGCGCCGCCGCTCCGGGGCAGGTCAAACTGACCTTGCGCGACGGGACCGTACTGAACGGGAAACTCGCCGACGATTACATCAGATTCCAAATCGAACCGGGGCCAGTGCTCAAAATCTTCACCGGGCACATAAAATCAATCACCGGCGCAGCCAGGCCGAAACCGACGAACGAAACCCATAAAAAACCCGCCACGCCAACAGTACACACCAACAGGGTTCCATCTACCGAAAAAAGGGCCAATGCCAAACTCGAGGCCAGGAAAAAAGCGAAAAAGGCCGAGATTGAAGAGTTGAAACGATGTCTGGAGCATATCCGGAAACAACAGGTTGCGGTAAAGAAACTCTTCGATAATGAGCGCGCAGCAATAGCCAAGAACGCCAACGATCCAGAGGCACAGGCGAAATTACATAAAATGCTGAAGAATCACGAGCAAAGGCTCGTCAGCCAAGAAGAAGTACTTGCGAAAAGGATCGCCGAGGTCGAGGCCTCGCTGAAAAAAATCCAGTCAGGAAAGTGGATTTATAATGGCAGCAAGTGGGTAAAAATCACCAAGAAACCGTAGCCGCAGCGCGGCGCCTTTTGTGCAACCGGAAACATGCTTTACACTTTGTACCGGGCACATGGTTTACACTTTTCATAAGTTTATGTAACCGTCTGGAGGCACTGGAGCGTAGCGGAAGTGCCTCC
>JAUVIQ010000167.1 GCA_030592655.1 Planctomycetales bacterium
CGACTCTGATTAAATTACTGAGCTACGAGAACCCGAAATCTTGCTACACAGCCGAGTACGCCCTGCGACGCCTCACGGGAAAGAACTTCGGTTATAGATCCAATGACAAGCCGGCAAAGCGGGCGAAGGCCATCGAAAGGTGGCAACAATGGTGGCAGAAGAACCAGGCAAGTTTTACCTTCAGCAAAAAGCTAGACCAGTTCGGTATATTAATATGCGACGAAACAGGCAGAAAACTGACCGCTGTTTCCACTGACGGGCATGTCTTCTGGTCCCGGAAATTCAAACGGCTTTTCATTTGTGCCACGGGATTGCCCAACGGGAACTATCTCGTCGGGTTCGACAAGGGCCCAAAAAATGTCGTGGAATACGACCGTGCAGGCAAGGAAGTCTGGAATAACGAAAAGGCCGGACTGGGCAAAAAGGCGACCTACGACGTTCAGCGTCTGGCCAACGGAAACACGCTGATAGCCTATACGCACGAAGGATACGTCTCGGAAATCACCCCCGCAGGCAAAGTCGTTTGGCAAAAGAAGAACCTGAAAATGCCCGTCGCCGCCCAACGACTGGACAATGGGAACACGTTTATTTCAGAACTCAATCGGGGCCGCATCATCGAGGTTGACCGCAAGGGAAAAATCGTCTGGAGCAGGATCGGTTTGCGAGGCCTGTACGACGCCGCCAAACTGGCCAACGGGAATGTGCTGATAGCCGAGTCCAGCGCCAGACGGGTAATCGAGGTGAACGTAGCCGAAGAAATCGTCTGGCAGTGTAATTGTACAAATGGTGCAACGAGTGTCTGTCGCCTGCCGGACGGGACAACCGCCATCAGGGTCAGAGGCCGGGGCGTCATCCTGGTTGACCGAAACGGCAGGAAGATATACCAACTGGTCGAAGACAAAGGTTCCATCGGCAGGATTCGCGTGGTCCCAGTGGCGGTGTTGAAACAGAAGCAACCAACCACCAACACTAAACCGGCTAATATCCCGCTCCCTGCCGGTCGCGGCTAGCCGCGAGTGGAAACGAGCGGGCGATCTTTCCGCGCGAGGGATGTTACCAGCATATGCGCTTGCCGGACGGGTTCAGCGAGGCGGAATTTTCTGGCGCAGCGGAGCGTCCAGCGAACGGCGTCGTCCAGCGTCGCGCGGTGTCCGACGGAAACGTATAACGGCTTGACGGAAGTCCGCGTCCGCAGGACTGCGCCGATAATCTCGCCCTTGTGCCGCAATTGCACCCGGCAGCGGCGGTTATTCCCGACGGGTCTGTGCCGGCCGCAGAGCCGACTCTTGGCTGTCCCTATCGTCGGTAAATCAAGCCAGAGTCCCACGTGGCAGGCCAGGCCAAGCCTGCGGGGATGCGCCAATCCCTGCCCGTCGCACATCAGCAGGTCAGGCCGATTCGGCAGACGCTTGACGGCGGCGATAACGGCAGGAGCCTCGCGAAAACTCAACAGACCCGGCACATAGGGGAATCGGCATGGCTGCTCAACATTGGCCGATGCGATGACCTCCAGTGTGGAAGCGTCGCACAGAACAGCAACAGCCACTATCCGCTTCCCACCGGCGGCGAACGCGCAATCCGTCCCCGCTATCGTCCGCACCTGTCCGGAGATGCGTTCGATACGCACTCGCGCCGCCAATTCACGCTGAAGCGCAATTGCCCGGCGAGGCGAAATGTCCCAACGATGACGAAGCATTTTCAATTTCCAATTTCCAATTGTCAATTTCCAATTGAACGGAAAAAGCAAACGAGATTTTTTTTCAATTGGAAATTGAAAATCGGCAATTGGCAATTGAAAAGTAGTTCAGTATTTTTATAGTAGCCTGTATAGATTGACTTATGCAAATACTCTCTGAAATTCGGGAAATGCTTTCCGCCGCAGGATTGAGGCCTCGCAAAAGATTGGGGCAGAATTTTCTCGTCGATGCAAACCTGATGGGCAAAATGCTCGAACTGGCCGACGTTCACAGCGGCAATACCGTCCTTGAAGTCGGACCGGCCACCGGTTCGCTGACCGAAGAACTTCTGACCCGCGCCGGCAAGGTTGTGGCTGTTGAGGCTGATGCCGGTCTGGCTGGGATTCTTCGCCACCGGCTTGGACAGGAAGAGAAGATAGTCATTCTCAACCGCGACGTCCTGGCCGGTAAGCACGAAATCGCACCGGAAGTGCTCGACGCACTGAAGGGCGCAGGGAATGTTCAACTTGTCGCCAATCTGCCGTACAACATCGCCGTGCCTCTGATAATGAATTGCCTGGTCCTGTCCTGGAAGGCAGGAAAAAAAAGGGGGCAGGAGCCTTTTTTTTCTCGTCTGACATTTACCGTTCAGCGCGAGGTCGCAGAACGCCTATCGGCCGGTCCCGGAAGCAAGGCGTACGGATCTGTCAGCGTCCTTGTCGCCCTTCTGACCCGCGCCACAGCCGGAAGAGTGATACCGCCCGAAGCGTTCTGGCCGAGGCCTAAGGTTCATTCTCAAATGCTTCGTCTGGATTTCGACGCCGATGCCGCTGATAGGCTCGTCGATGCGAATATGCTTTCGGCGGTGCTTTCTGCGACATTCGGACACCGTCGGAAGAAGATAACATCGGCAGCAAAACGAACGGACTTGCCGTTTTCGTCGCGGGATTTCCTCTCGGCACTGGACAAGGCGGGTATCGACCCGTCCGTTCGACCCGAACAGGTATGCCCCAATTCCTTCCTCGTGCTGGCCAATGCGCTGTCTGATGCTGTTTCCCGTGAACCTCCGAATATGATAGAATAAATGCGCAGCCCCGCCAGGGGTCCTTGGGACATCCCTTTCGGGACTTGTAGTGGGTTTTAGCCCCGTTGGTCTTGCTCATTCGACGGTATTGAGGTAAAGTACCGCCCGTACTAATGGGAACGAGAAGGAAAGTTGGGATAGATGACAGACTCTCAAAACAAAGAGACAACAGGAAAAGGCAAAGCGTTTTTCGATCGCGGCGACCAGGTGGCTGAAACGGGTAACTGGGATTTCGCCATCCAGATGTACCTCGACGGTATCCGACGCGAGCCGGGAAATATCGAACGAGGACACGCTCCGCTGCGCGAAGTGTCGCTGAAGCGCAAGATTCAGGGCGGAAAACCGGCAGGATTCATAGAGGCAATGAAACGCAAGGGAGGAAAGGAACCCGCCGACGTGCTCGCCAGTACCGAATTCCTCCTCGCCAAAGACCCCGGAAACGTCTCGCAAATGGTCGCGGTGCTCAAAGCCGCACGCAACATCGACTATCCCGAAGTTGTCAAGTGGATAGGACATATCCTCTTCGAGGCAATGAGGCAGGCGAAACGAGCCGATAAACGTATCCTCATTATGATCGCCGAAGCATTCGCCGAAGCGGAAGATTACGCATCGGCCCTTCCGGCGTGCGACATGGCGCTGCAATTGGACCCGAAGAACGCAGACCTTCAGGAGATGGCCAAGGACCTTTCAGCCAAGGGAACCATCAAGCAGGGACGGTACGACACGGGAGGCTCCTTCGTCGAAAGCGTCCGCGACTTGGACGGGCAAATGGCGCTGTCGCAACGCGACCACCTCGCCCAGAGTCGGGATTTTCTGGAACAGGAAATCGAAAAGACCCGCGCCGCCTACGAGGCTTCGCCCGACGAACCCGTAAAAATCAACGCGCTGACCGAGGCGCTGCTGAAGATCGAAGAGGAAGGGTACGAAAACGAGGCAATTGACATTCTGGAAAAAGCCTACGCGGACTTAGGGGAGTATCGCTACAAGGTCCGTACCGACGACGTGCGAATCCGCCAGATTCGCCGACGGTACAATAAACTCAAAACAGACGGACAGCGCGACCAGGCAATGCAACTGGCCCGCGAACTGATGAGCTTCGAACTGGAAGTGTACGCCGAACGCGCCAAAAATTATCCGACGGACCTGTCGGTGAAATACGAACTGGGACGCCGGCAACTAACCGACGGGAAACTGGACGACGCCATCGCATCGCTCCAGCAGGCCCAGCGAGACCCGAAGCGGCGAATATCGGCGATGACATACCTCGGACAGGCATTCGAAAAAAAGCAGTGGCACCGCGAAGCCGTCGAAACCTACGAAAAAGCCCTGGAGTCCGAGCCGCCCGAAGTCCGCGCCAAGGAACTCCACTACAGCCTCGCCAAGGCGCTCAAGGCTATGGGCGAAAAACAAAAGGCGCTGGACCACTTCTCGACAGTCGCGCAGATGGACTACAACTTCCGCGACGTGCGCGAACAGGTGGAGGCCCTGCGCAAGGAAATCGAGTAGAAACCCACGCCTTCCCGAACGGTTTAATATATTAGCATGACCCTGCAGCGTATCCGGCGAGAAGTCCATCGACAAAAAGGAAGGTGCGGAATGCAGAAACGTTACCGGAAAATCGCAATCATCGCAGCAGTATTGGCGCCCTCGTTGACATGCCGGGCCGATGGTACCGTCAACGAGCAATCCGTCAAACAGGCTATCGACAATGCCGTCGGTTATCTCTATTCCATAAGAAATAAAGAAGGCGTGTGGGACGACCCGGCCAAACCGGCGGATTTCAAGGTTGCCCAGAAGGGCGGGCGCGTCCGAAATCTCATGAACGTCAACTGGCCCGGAAAAACCGCCCTTGCCCTGAACGCCCTGGCGTCAGCCGGTCAGCAGAACGACCCGCGATTCAAAAAGGCGTTGAAGTGGCTGATGGAACAGGATATGATCGGGACCTACGGTATCGGGATGCGTATGGAACTGGTCCACCGACTGCGAAGCGGCCAGACCTACCGTCACGTGCTCAAGAAGGACAGAAAGTTCCTGCTTCGCTCGATGCGCGCCGACAAGATAGGGACGATGTGGCAGTATGTGCCCAAACCGGGAACGTGCTTCTACAGTCACATCGGCGATTTTTCCAACACCAACTACGGTGTTCTGGGTCTGTGGGCCGCCGGTAACGAACGCCTCGAAATACCGGGGCGCGTCTGGCGAGGCCTGGAAAAGACATACGTCGGCGGGCAATCAGCCGACGGCGGATGGGGATATTATCACATCCGGCATCGCAGTCAAAATAACAACTCCCTGGCCTCGATGACTACCGCCGGTATCGCCAGTCTGTATCTGGTAATCGACCAGATACATACCCGGCGCGGGAAACTAGGCAGTTACCGCCGGAGCGACGCATACAAGTCCATCCGGCGCGGAATAAAGTGGATGGAAAATAATTTCAGCGCGACGATCAATACGGGCGGATACGGAGACCTGAAGCAGTTCGTAACCTACTACTTCTACAATTGCGAGCGGGTCGCCCAGGCGGCGGGGATCAAATACTTCGGAACGCACGACTGGTTCCGCGAAATGGCGGCAACGCTCCTGAAGGCGCAAAAGACCAACGGGTCGATACCTTATCGAACATCGAGCAATTACGGCGGAGTGCTGGTGGACACATCCTTCGCCCTGCTCTTCCTGGCCAAGGGTTCCGCTCCGGTCATCGTCAACAAACTCCGACACGACGGCGACTGGGACAATCACCTCCGCGAACTTGCCGCTCTGACCGGGTGGTTGGCGAAACATTCCGAGCGACCGGCCAACTGGCAGGTCGTCAATCTCAAAGTCCCAGTCGAGGAACTGACCGACTCGCGCATCCTCTACATCGCAGGGACCAAACCGCTGAAATTCAACGAGGCCGAGCGAGAAAAACTCAAGCGATTCGTCCAACTCGGCGGATTGCTGGTATTTCATCCCGATACGGCGTCGCCTGCCTTCGCCAATTCAGCCCGGAAACTCCTGGTCGATCTCTGGCCTGAACTGGAACTGACAAACGTGAACCTGACCAGACATCCGCTGGGAAAAATCTATCTGCCGATAAAAGACAGCAGACTCCGCGTCCGGCAATTGGCCAGCCCGACTCGCGTACTGGCGTTTGTGATTCACGGCGCTCCAGCCAAAGCCTGGGAGCGGCGAATGTACGTTGAAAAAAGAGATATGTTCGTGCTCGGAGCCAACCTGCACTACTTCGCCTGCGACCGGGCATCGTTGAAGAAGATGCCGACAAAACTGACCCGCTTCGCCGAAATCTTCGCCAAGCCGTTCCCTGCCACCAATCGCACCATCACACTTGCCAGGATAAAGTACGGCGACAATCCGCATCTATGGAACCCCGAACCGCTGGCGTTTGAGCGTTTCAGCCGACTCCTGGCCGCAAAAAAGAAAATCAAGTGCGAAATCAAGGTCGTTACACCCGAACAACTGGCAGGGTCCGGCGCTAAGGTCGCACACCTGACCGGCAGCGGCGATCCGACATTCACAAAGCAGCAACTCGACGCAATCCGCGCGTGGATTGACGCCGGAGGGACGCTTATCGCAGACCAGGCCGGCGGATACCACAAGAAAAGTAAGAACGCCTTCGACGCTGCATTCCGAAAAATAATCGCCGACTGGTATGGGCAGGACGCGCTGAGGCCTATGTTCAGCAGACATCCGATGCTTCGGGGGATTGAAAAAGTTACCTACCGGAACGTCGGCGGATCACGACGGAAGAAAATCCGCCCGGAACTGGAATGTGTCCGGCAGGGCAAACGCGCAGTCATCATCTACAGCATATACGATTTGACCTGTGGTCTGCTGGACTGCCCCAATCCCCTTGTAGCCGGCGCGAGCGCCGACGGGGCATACGAAATACTCTCGCGACTGATTAAATAGGGGACACCATACCTATTTTTGCCTTTCCCAATCATCGTTAACGTCAACTGGTAGTTAGAAAATCACAAAGTAGGTTAGCGTTCTCCTGAAAAAGGCAAAAATAGGTATGGTGTCCCCTATTTAATCAGTCGCGAGAGTATTTCGTATGCCCCGTCGGCGCTCGCGCCGGCTA
>JAUVIQ010000190.1 GCA_030592655.1 Planctomycetales bacterium
CCGTTCACCATAGACGACCTCGTCGAGCGCAACACGCTTACCGAAGCGACTGCGAATTTTCTCAAATCATGCGTCCGTGGACGGAAAAACCTCCTGATTTCCGGAGGCACCGGTAGCGGAAAAACCACTACGCTGAACGTCCTTGCCAGTTTCATCAACCCGGTCGAGCGGATTGTTACAATCGAGGAGTCCGCCGAGTTGCAATTGCCCCAGGAGCACGTCGTTCGCCTGGAAACCCGCCCGCCGAACATCGAAGGAAAAGGTG
This sequence comes from Planctomycetales bacterium, assembly GCA_030592655.1. Classification (GTDB taxonomy): domain Bacteria; phylum Planctomycetota; class Phycisphaerae; order SM23-33; family SM23-33; genus JAUWNJ01. The sequence goes on from JAUVIQ010000190.1 coordinate 266, forward strand.
CTTACACTATTCACGACCTCGTTCGCAATGCTCTGCGAATGAGGCCTGATCGGATCATCGTCGGCGAGGTTCGAGGACCCGAAGCCCTCGACATGCTCCAGGCGATGAACACCGGCCACGACGGTTCCATGACGACGATTCACGCCAACAATCCGTCCGATACGATGCTGCGAATGGAGACGATGGTCCTGACGGCTGTGGAAATGCCCGTCCGGGCGATCAGGGAGCAGATAGTCGCCGCCATAAACCTTGTTGTGCAGATAACTCGTCTTCCCAACGGGGATCGTCGCGTTACCCACATCTCCGAGATCGTCGGTATCGACCTGGACACAAACCAGATCATCACGGAGGATATATTTATTCTTCGTCAAACCGGCGATCATACGGAGTCATCGTTGCAACATACCGGATATGTTCCCGAATTCGCCGAGGAACTGATAGAAAAAGGCTTCCTGGACCTCGAGGTGTTCACGTGATCTCGCTTTCACTATCACCGGCGATTATGTCGGGAACAGGGTGGTCCGCGCTGGTGGCAGTGATTATTTTCATTGCCGTCGCCGGGGGAGTTATCGTCTGGGCCGAACCGTCTCGCCGGTTTATACTTCGGCGTGAAGCCTACTTCGATCGAGTCCTTCGCGGAACGCTGCTGCTGGATATAGCCCCTCGGACGGTTACGATTTTATGTTTCTGCGTAATCGTATTTCTGGCGCTGATTGCGTACGTAATGTCCGGTTATATTTTTGTAGCGGCAATCGCCGCGGGCGTCGGCGTTTTTTCACCCTGGGTGGTGCTCCGATTTCTCAAGGCCAAACGCCTGTACAGGCTTGAAGAGCAACTCGTCGGCGGTATTCAGACGTTGACTTCCGGTGTTCGCGCCGGCCTGAACCTCGTTCAGGCGATGGACCTGCTGGCGCGCAACGACGTCAAGCCGATAAGCGAGGAGTTCTCTCACCTCGTGCGTGAATACGAGCATGGTATCTCGCTGGAAGAGGCGATGAGCAATGCTTCAAGTCGCATCGGTTCGGGTAATTACCGTCTGCTTTTCGCAGCCCTTCTGACGCACCGCGAACGGGGCGGGGACCTGGGTGGTACGCTGGATCGAATAGCCGACAGTATCCGTGAGATTTACCGCCTGGAAAAGCGCATCGAAACGCTGACAGCGCCGAACAGAACCGCCGCCAGGTGGATGGGTGCAATGCCGGCAGTAATCCTGTGCATCATGTACTTCATCGAACCAAACGGTGTAATAATGTTGTTCACCGAAGAGGTCGGCAGACTCATCCTGCTCATTATTGTTGCGCTGAACATTGTCGGTTTCCTGTGGATACGCAGAATAGTGGCGATTGATATTTAGTGTTTAAGTAATTGGTAATTAGTCAAAAAAGACCTGATACCCACTTACGAATTACGAGTTACGAATTACGAATATGGGCATAATTGATTTTGAGACAACTTGTGTTGCTTTGGCGTCCCTGGCGATCATTACTCCGCTGAAGATCGCAACGGTTGTGGCGATTTTCTCTTTCGTGTTCGTATTCATCATTGCGGTTTTCGGTCAGCGAGGCCGGACCGAAATGACACCCGAACGCGAGATTGCCCTGGCGGCAGGAGCGGCTGACCGCAAGACGGTTTTCGAGATACCGCTGCTCCAGCCGGTGATGTGGCTGTTTCTGGTAATGGCCCAACGATTACCCATACCCGGATACAAGGCGAAATTCCGCAAATGGCTCGTGGCTGCGGGAAGTCCGAATTTCTATACCCCCGATGAGTTCCTCGCGGTGGCGATGTTGTGGGGTCTGGTTATCGCGATTATTCTGGAGGTTGTCAGTATCCGCTTCCTGGGCGGGCCCAGCATTGTCCTTCCGGTGGTGGGTATCCTGACCGGTCTTGTCGGCATGGCGTATCATTTGTACGGCCAGGCCTCCAAACGCCTCCAGCAGATCGGCAAACGTATGCCTTACACGCTGGACCTGATTGCCCTGGCGATGGGCGCCGGCGCGACGTTCATAGAGGCGGTCAGAACCGTCGTCGGCGAAGACCCCGAACATCCGTTCAGCGAGGAATTGAATTCCGTCCTCGCCGAAATTGACCTTGGAACCACTCGCCGACAGGCGCTGATGAATATGTCCGACCGGATACCGCAGGAATCGTTGCGCTCCATCGTCGCAGCCATTATCCAGGCAGAGGCCCTCGGTACGCCGCTGTCGGACGTGCTGAAGCAGCAGGCGGATCTGCTGAGGCTTCAACGGTCGGTCCGGGCTGAAAAACTTGCAGCGTCGGCGTCGGTGCGTATCCTTATACCGTCGCTGCTGATATTGCTCTCGGTGGTCATGGCGGTCTTCGCCACTATAATCATCAAAGGCGTCAAGGGAGAATTGATGTTCTAATTGCGGATTGCGGATTTCAGTTTTTTTCCTAGTCCCTAGTCCCAAGTCCCTAGTCCCTGTTTTTTACGGTTTTAAAATGAGTCAGATGCATCCTGAATTAATCTTCGTAGCCGGTCCGCAAGCGGACCAGCGTATCGTACTGTCCAGTCCGGTGGCGGAACTGGGACGCGGTAGCGATGTGGACATCCTGTTCAGCGAAGAGTACGTCTCCCGAAACCAGGCACGCTATGAATTTCTTCAGGCAGGTCCTACACTGGAAAACCTCTCCAATCGGGGCACGTGGATTAATGGGAAACGCTACAAGGCCGGAAAACGCGTCCTGCTGGAGACCGGCGACCTGATCGGCGTGGGGCAGGAAACACAGATTCTTTTCGTTTCGGCCGGCGATGATCCGGATACCGCTCTTGCGACGTATCGCGCGTCCGCTGCTACCGGAAAGGACGCATTTGGACGAAAAGCCAGGTCTTTGAAACAGCCCCCTCCGCTGCCTGAGCCTCTCGAATCGGAGATTGCAGCAGAGCAGGACGAGCAGCCCGATGAGGCTGAAGCCGGGAAAAAACGTACTTCGGAGATGTCCGTTGCCGAGCGGCTCGAAAACGAGCAAAAGGCACGACGAAAAAAAATCATCATCGGCCTGGGGATATATCTGGTCGCGATAACGGTATTCGCGATTATTCTCAAAGTTCGCTCAGGCAGCCAGGAGCCGCCTTGGCTTATTCCGCCCAGACTTACCGATAATGAAATTGCGGATTTCATACGAGAGCCCATCCAAAGAACGACCAACCAACTTCGCGAGGAGGAAGAGATCAACAAGGCAGAGGGGCTGTACCAGCAGTACGGACTCAGCGACACCTATCATCTCTACGATTGCCTTGTGGCTTTCAAGGAAGCACTGGCCTATAGCGGCAGAGCCTATTTCGACGACCCGCAACATGGATTGGAACATGGCCGGATGTATAAAGCGGTCCTGGACAAATTCACCGAGACGATCCAACAGAAGTACGAAAACGCCTACTTTCTGGAAAAGGCGGAAGAGTGGGAGCAGGCGGAAAAGGAGTTTTACGATATTCTTCGCATCTACCGCGATCAAAGCGGCGGGCTTTTTAAGAACATCCTGGCCCACTACAAGCGGGTGAAGCATTTTCAGCAGAAGAGTAAACCCAAAAAACGCGGCATCTGGGGTAGGTAAGCGTAGCGCCCGTCATTATGGTCTGAACAAACTATTAGCAGGTCCCGCTGGGGACCTGCTATTCTTTAGAAGATGAAATGGTTGCGGCATAGTATTTTGCTGGTCCTTGCCGTTGGTGTTCTTGCGGTGCTTATAGGTCGGCAGCGGTGGGGAGATCTGACCGGCCAAGTCGATTGGCGATGGTTAATCGGAGCGGGCATCCTGTCTGCTGTGTATTGGTTCGTTCGCGTTGCTCGCTGGCGATGGATGACTGCGATGGAGGGCCGGCGCATTGGTTGGGGGCGTGCGTGGGTTTCCATGCTGGCTGGGCTTGGCGTCGGGCTTATCACGCCTGTAAGGAGCGGCGAGATCGTCCGTCCGATGTTCCTTCCGAAAGGATCGCGGGTCCGCCTGGTCGGGTGGGTTGTCATCGAGCGTATGTTCGACCTGTCAGCCGTTCTGACGTTGGGCATCCTTGGCCTGTTCTACATGGTTTTTTCCGGCGCTCTCCTGTCGGCTGGAGTGTCTGCACCGTGGTGGTTGCTGCTGGTGGCGCCGCTGCTGCTTGCATGTACGCTTGGCGTTCCGTTGCTGGTGCATTACAAACCTGACGGGCTTTGGCGGTTCCTCGCCCGCGTGTTGCCCGGAAAGGCCAGGCAATTGGCCCACGCCCGTCTGACCTGGCGTCAGTTCGGTATCTTCTATGCCGTCTCCATCCTCGCCGAGGCGCTTTCCCTGTTGTCGGTATTTTTGTGTTTGAGTTCGCGTGGAGAGATTTCGCTGATTACCGCGACGTGCCTTGCGCCGGTGGTTGCGCTTGGAAGCCTGCTTCCCGCCGGACCGGGCGGGTTCGGTATCCGTGAAGGAACAGCCGCTTTCGTATTCGGCGTTTTTGGATTTTCCGAACCGATGATCCTGGCTGCGTATCTGTCCAATACGCTGATAATCCTGGTGATCCCCGCAGCCATTGGTGTTGCGGCGGCGTGGATTTCCGATGTAACGAAGACCTTCGTCCAAACCGCTGCTTGACAGCGCGCCCGCGTCGGAATAAGTTTCCGGTAGCCAAATGGACGCTATCCCTTCAAATAATAACGCTGTCGGACGAGGCAGGACATTTCTCGACGTGGTGTTGGTCTTATTGGTCGTAGCGATTGTGATTAGCATAGCGGCGACCGGACCTTCGACCACCTATGCTTACGCCCAGTTACAGCAGATCGGCGCGGTCGTAGGCTCTATCGAGAGCGGTAACTGGCTGCTTCCGAGGGATCATCTGGGTGGCCTGGCGATAAAACCGCAACTTTACGCCTGGCTTGATGGGCCGGTGCTTATGCTCACCGGCATCTACAACGATTTCACATTCCGCCTGCCGACGGTGTTGGCATCCTTTGTTACCGGCGTGCTGGTGTATTTCCTTGGTCGGCGATGGTATGGCCGGCGTGTTGGCCTGCTGGCTGCGTGCCTGTGGGCGACTGCCCAGCACATGGGCAAAATGACCTACGTCGCCGTAACGGACATGCTTCTGTCGCTATGGATACTTATCGCGATCATGTGCGCCGACAGGCTGTTGTTTCATCGCGCGCCGCGCGGGCAGCGATGGAAATGGGCGGTTGGGCTTGGGTGGTGATGATTCTTGGGGCTGTTACCAAGGGATGGGGTATAGCCAACCTTATCCTCGTCGGTGGGGCGTTGGCATTGGCGACTGCCGTCGGTCCTGGATTCAAGGCGTTGCGATTGGCTGATGATTTCGGTACGGAGGTGGTTTTGTTGCTTCGCTTGGTGCTTCGCCGTTGGCGTAAAGCATTGAAGGCGACGTATTTCCTCTGGGGTATTCTGGCAATGGTGGTGGTGCTTGCGCCGATATGGGCAGGTATGTTCATTCAGGGTGGCGATGAGTTCGCGGGGGTATTCAATCGTGACGTTTTTCAGCGTATCACCGGCTCCGGCGAGACTCCGCCAC
>JAUVIQ010000203.1 GCA_030592655.1 Planctomycetales bacterium
CATGTCGGGTTTTTCGGACATGGCCAGTTCGAGGGCCTCCTGACCGTCCATCGCGGTGATAACCTCGTATCCGGCGTGGGACAGTTTCATGGTAACCACGTGAAGGATGTGCGCCTCATCGTCAGCCACCAGTATCTTTCGATTGCGGATTGCGGATTGCGGATTGTGGATTTTCTTTTCCAAGTTCCTAATCCCTAGTCCCTAGTCCCTGCTTTTTACTTCATAATCGGCAACTCGAAACTGAACGTGCTGCCTCTGTCGGTTTCGCTGGTAACCGACAATTTCCCGTCATGCACAGATTCAATAATGTGTTTGACCAGCGTCAAACCCAGACCTGTTCCCTTGGCCATCTTTGTGTGACCCTGTACGCGGTAGAACTTATCAAAAATATGGGGTAGTTCTTCGCTGCCGATTCCGACGCCGGTATCGGTAACTTCGCAAACGGCTACGCCACGACGCTCGTCCACGCTCGTAGAGACCGTAACCGTCCCGCCGACAGGGGTGTACTTAATGGCGTTGCTCGTCAGATTAAGAACGGCCTGGTATATCATGTCCCTGTCGGCCTCTATCTGGTGATATACAGGCACCAGGCGGTCGATCAGCGTGATGTTCTTGATCTTGGCCTGTGGGGCGGCTACGTCCAGCGTCTGCCTGACTGTTTCCGTCAGACTCATCGGTTCGCGAACGACGCGGACGACGCCGGACTCAATCCGGGAGATATTAAGTATGTTCTCAATGAGCCGACTAAGGCGGTCCGCCTCGCCTGCGATGATCTCGTGGAACTCGCGTTGGGTTTTCTCGTCGGTTGCCTCGCCGTCCAGAAGCATCTCCACATACGCCTTGATTGACGAGAGCGGCGTACGTAATTCGTGCGAAACGCTGGAGACGAAATCCGTCTTCATCTGCGAGATTTCCTTCTCACGCGTTACGTCGTGCAGGACCGCCACTACGCCGGAAACCTTACCTTCGGGGGTCATTACGCAGGAAAGGGTCGCGTTGAAGGTGCTCGGCTGACCCTTCTGGTCGATGGTGTGTTCGACCACCTTGCGAGTAAAGCGGGGCTTCCGGTCGCCATGTGTTGCCGTTGACGTCATGGTGTAGCCGCTGCTGCGGGTCTCGCGTATCAGCCTCACCAGCGTACCGTCGTGAATCACGTGGTCGATGTTCTTCCGCAGGCTGTGTTTCAGGTTAAAGCCCATCAGTTTTTCAGCCGCCTTGTTGGCGAGGATCATCTCGTCGAAGCGATTGGTAACGATGACCGCGTCAGAAATGGAAAAGACGATCGCTTCGGTGTGTTTCTTTTCCGCGCCGGAGATGCGGGACTGAATCTGTAGTTCGCGGTTTTCGGACTGAATCCGTCCGAATTCATCCCTTATAACGGTCAGGAAGCGGTTCAGAGGACCGGTTATCTGGGTCAGTTCGTCGCTACCGTCGATCATCAGCAGTCCGATCTGGCGTTTATCGGCCATCTGCTCCAGCTGAGTTGAGATTCCGGTAACGGTGCGATGAACGTTTCGCCAGAAGACCACCAGGATCAAACAGGTAAGTGCGGCGATCAGACCCAGCACGAGGTATCCCAGCGTCCGGGTATGCACCTCGTATCCGCGCACAGCCATGGTGGTGGCGTAGTATGCGGCGCTGGCGCCGAGTGAAATCAGCACCACGCTTGCCAGTCCTACTCGTTTGGCTGTTGTCATGATCCAGTCCATAAAGCGTTCAGCATTCAGGCTGCAGGCTGTAGGCTGTAGGCTGTAGGCTGTAGGCTTTAGGCTGTAGGCTTTAGGCTGTAGGCTTTAGGCTGTAGAAAACACCGTCCGGCGTCTCCAGCCTACAGTCTCCAGCCTACAGTCTTTTTGCTGAACGCTGATTGCTGATTAGGTTTTTTGCCAGGCTGTTCGCCGGGTCTGCCCGCAATGCCGCCATGTAACATGCAGCGGCACGGTCGCTTCGCCCCTGTGCCGAGTAACACCTGCCCAACATGCACCACAACGTCGGGTCGTTCGGGTTCTCCCTGGCCGAGGATGCCAGAACGCCCATCGCATCGGAAGAGCGGTCTTCCATCAGCATCGCATAGGCAGTTACTACGGATATTTCCAAACGACCCTTATCACTTCCGGTAGTCGTGCTCTCGTCGGCCAGTTTCAGCGCACGCAGACCCGCGGATACCCCGCGACGCCCGTCGCCGTCGGCAACAGAGGCCTTGGCCAGAGCCAACCATACCGGCCAGTCGCCGGGTTCGATTTTGACGGCCTCCTCATACGCCGCCTTCGCCTTACGCGGACGATTCAACGCCATGTAACTGTCGCCGGTCATAATATGAACCCAACAAGACCGTGATGCCGGATTACCGGTATTCCGGTATTCCGGTATTCCGGTGAGTTGTTTGAGCGACTCGATGGTCTGTCTGTAATGCCCGGCGAAGAAGTGCGCCTTTGCCAGCGATTCCCGTATCGGTCTGCCGGACTTTTCGGCATCGTGGTCTTGATTCATATCGAGGCGCTGCTGGAAGAAATCAGCCGCTCTGACGTAGTTGCCCGCAAGCATCGCGACTTCGCCGGCAAGGATGAGCATCGCCGGTTCGCCGCCCGCTCCGATCCGCTGAAGGCGGACTTCCAGAAGTTCCAGCGCGCCTTTGGGCTTGCCCATCGAGACCAGCACTTCGGCTGACGCCATTACGTACGCATCGTTGGACGGCGCCAGCGCGCGGGCCTTCTGGTAGCACTTCAACGCATCGGCGTACCGCCCCGCACGCTCCAGGGCCTCTCCGTGAAGATAAGCAATCTCCGCTCCCCTCGGCGACGCGGCGGTATCGTTAGTCTTCAGATTCTCCGATAGCGCTTTGGCATGTTCCAGTTGTTTAGCGGCCTCTTCGTGACAACCCTTGCCCAGCAGAACCTTCGCAAGGAGTATCCTGGCGGGGAGGTGATCGCTGTTCAGGCTCAGGGATTCCATAGCGCAGGACTGGGCCTTATCAAGGCCTCCGGATTTGAGGTGCTCTTCGCCTACGCTGCAGATAATGCGGGAACGGGCCTGATGCCACTGCTTGTATGACTTGACCTTTTCCTTTTGCATGAGGCTGCAACCACTTATCGCCACAGCCGCCACCAGTAATATCGTGTAATGTTTCATATTCAATCCTTTCCGAATCGCGCCGGGGCTTACCTAATCTCCGTATCTTTCCCAAATTGACAGATTCAGCCAAAAAAACACTTTATTCTTTCTCCGGTTTGGACGCAGGCGGGGAAAGAGCGCCCGTCTTCGCTTCGCTTCGCCGTGGCAGGCCGGCTGATTGCTCCAGAGGCAATTCCAGACGTCGGCCTATTCCCAATGCGTCGCGGATTTCCTTCTCAAGACGCATTCCGTCCCGTGGTTTGAGTGGAATCATAACCTTCTCTGCCGGTTGGCCTATCTCGGACATGATCATCCGCTGGATTATGTATTTAGCGTCGGAGTATCGCGGTTCATTCGCCCAGATGGTCTCTTTCGTCAGGCGCTCTTTGAGCCTGATTGCCTCGGACATTCTAGGCTGAAGCGACAGTGTCATGTTCAAGTCCCACAGCGCCCTGAAGCGATGTCCTCGGGCAACGTGATGCCTGGCCCATCGCATCTGCGTCTGCGCCAGTCGGCTTCTTCCGAACCACATCATCTCCCGCCTGAGTCCGAGGCGGATGCGGTCTATCTCGTCTTTGTACTGTTCAGAGACAACCTCGTCGGCGGGGTGCTTGATAATGTGCGGGGTGATGAGGATTATCACCTCTTCGCGGATTGTCTCATCGGAGCGTCTTCGGAACAGTGCCCCGACAAGGGGGATGTTGCCCAGTCCTGGCACCTGTGCACGCCCGCTGGTGGTGCGCTCGCGGAACAGGCCTCCGAGAACGATTGTATGTCCGTCCTTGACCAGAACGTTAGAGGTACATTCTGTGGTTTGCTCGAATGGTAACTGATCAGCGGTGAGTCCACCGGTGGAGTCTTCGGGGTGGATTTCGAGGCGGATGTAACCGTCGGACGCGATGTAAGGCCTGACGATCAGCAGAGTACCCGTTTCGAGGAATTCGACTGTCTGCGTAGCGGTGGTTTCCGTAACAGTCGTGGTCAGGTATCCGTCTTTGTTTCCGACCATGACTTCGCCTCGCTGCTTGTTCATTACCAGCAGTTTCGGATTTGCCAGGACGACGATGTCCGTGATGCTTTCCAGCGCTCTCAGCAGGACGCGGAACTGGTTATAGACGAACCCTATGGAAATTCCGCCCGGATCGACGCCGGCGGCGAAATCGGTTCGGAAGTTGGCACGAGGGCGGTCCAGTTGAGCGTCCGGCACCGCACCGGGCGTCAGGTCCGTCAGGTCGGTGCTGGCGTAGCCCATCGTGCGGAAGTCGATACCGGCCAGGGCGTTGAAATCGATCCCCAGGGCGTTGTTTTCGGTCAACGACGCTCGCAGGATGGTCGCCTCGATGAGCACCTGCTGCGGGCGGATATCCAGCTTGAGGAGAATGGAGGTAACTTTTTCAAGGTTTTCAGGGTAATCCTTCACCACCAGGACGTCTTCGTTCGCCAGTGCGTTTCCGCCGGTGGTGTCGGCTGCCGACGGTATGCCTGTCGCTGCGGCAGGCGACGTCGAGACCACGCCGTTTTCGCTCATCGCCGGTGTGATGAAAGTCTTGGCGTCCTCGGCTGTAACGTAGTTGAGGCGGAAGACCTTCACAGCGAGTTTTCGGTCGGCCGAAAGGATTTCAGCCAACTGCTTCGGCGTGTACACATAAACGAAGTTGCCCTTGCGGACATATACAAGCCCCGCCGATTTCAACACAGCCTCAAGCGCCTCGGTGAACGTTACGTTGTACAGATCGACCGTTACCGTACCGCTGACTTCTTTAGAGGTAACAATGTTGACCCGGTTCTGGGCGCTGATCATCTGAAGGACCTGGCGAAGGTCCACGCCGCGAACGTGAAGTTCATCAACCCCTCCTTCGGTTCCGAACTTCACTTTGGTGGCGGGGCCGGTTGTGGTAGGTTCGGCCTGCTGGGCGATCCCGACGTGCGTCGGGACTCCGACCAGAAGTAACGTCGCCATCCCGATGTACATCGGGATCGGAGTAACAACCCGCCACGCCCGTCGGTATAGAAATTCACACGCCACGGCGCATCTTCGACCTGTAACGACGCATGCTGAAACCAATGCCGAGGGTAATTCTGCAATCCTTTTCATCGCTGTGCTCCTGCAATCAGGCTGACCCGTCCCG
>JAUVIQ010000247.1 GCA_030592655.1 Planctomycetales bacterium
CCGGGTGGCTGGCGTTTGTGGATTGGGGTTCCGCACTTGCGCCGATATATTTCGCGCACCGGGCCGGTCGAAAGGTTTCGGTCATCGCCGATGAAACCCGCCCGCGCTGCCAGGGTTCGCGCCTGACTGCGTGGGAACTTCAGCAAGAGGGCGTTCCGGTGAAAATTATCGCCGACAATGCCGCCGGGCTGATGATGAGGCGAGGTGAGATTGACCTGGTCATCACCGGCGCAGACCGCATCGCCGCCAACGGCGACGTCGCAAACAAGATCGGAACCTACGAAAAGGCCCTGTGCGCAAAGGCTTCGGGGGTACCGTTTTATGTAGCCGCTCCGTTATCGACGTTCGATTCGGACTGCCCCGACGGCGACCACATCCCAATCGAGCAGCGCGGCGACGAGGAAGTCCTCTACGCCGCAGGCCTGACCGACGAGGGCCAATTCACCCGCATCCGCCTCGCGCCCGAAGGCGTCGGCGCACTGAACTTCGCCTTCGACATCACCCCGGCAGAATTAATCGACGGAATCATCACCGAACGCGGTATAATCAAACCCACTGGCGACGAAATCGCCCGTATTATCGTGTAATCTCTGCTCTAAACCCGGTAAAAGCCATGCCTCGCTGTGCGTAGCACCACTACGTGGAAACGAGCACGCCAACAAAATTCGCCCCAGAACACACGCAATCTTTTGGCGTGCTCGCTTCCACGTAGTGGTGCTACGCACAGCAAGGCATGGCATGGGGTAACAGATTCATGAGGCCCATTCAAAAGTCAGTTTTCGCCCGGAAGTGGCGCAGTCTTTCAGGTACAGGTTAATCAGGTTCTGGTACGGAATTCCCGTCTCGCCAGCCAGTTTCTTGAAATAGTCGATTACGCCCTCTTCCAGACGTATGGTAATCTGCTTCTTCAGCAGTTTCGTGTGCGGGTTCTTCCTCGATTTTGAAAAATCGTATTTTTTTCTCATAGCAACCCCTCGTAAAGCGTATGGTCACTATAAGTATAATATAATTATAAAGCAGCATCAAAAACTTCTTCACAACGCGACGATTGGCCTGATGTGTTCGTCGAGATTTTCATTCAACGCCAAGCCGGCGTCGAATTCCATTATTACCCCGTGCGAGTGGTGGCTGTCGAGGATGATCGAGGTTCCGTGCTGGACCTGGTATCCGGTCTTGCATGGCTGGTGGCCCATCAGGAACCGCGAAACCTCAAATCGACCGGCAAGTTCGGCGAGTTGCTCGGCGGAGTGGCCTCTGCCCCAGGTCCATTCATACAGCGTCCCGCCGCGAATGAAATCCTCATCCGCGTAAGGCCGGGTGAGTATGTCGAAGTCTATCCGGTCCATCCGGTTCGGGCTTGGCAGCGAATGAGACATGAATACGCCGTTTTCGCACTTCGCCGCCAAGGGCAGGCTGCGAAGCAACTTATGAACAGCAGAGCGAACCTCCGCGGCGTCCGAGCCGAAGGAATTATCGAGGCCCGCGTCGAAACTCTCACACTCCCCGCGCCCGTCCTTGAGTATCTCATGGCCCGTAATCTGGCTTATGTCGTGATTGGCCAGAAGGAAAAAGACTTGTTTTGGATACGAGATTTTCAGCCTCGCCGCTCGCAGGAGCACTTCGACGCTCCTGTCGTTACCGTCCTTGTCTGGTTCCCCGCCGTGGATGAGTTCCTGAAGGATAAGCCGGCGGTGGGGATGGCTGCCCAAGGCTGTGTGGGTAATGACTTTAGCGAGATTTTTGCGGTGTCCGTGTATGTCGCCGACGTAGGTGATTTTTTCACCGGAATTGAATTTCAGGCAGTTACCGTCGCAGTTGTCGTCGCCGGTGATAAGTTCGGCTGCCTGGATGAACGTATTTGCGACGGGATGCGCCATGGGCTACTCCGATGCGTGGTTGTTTCGGTTAAGTGCGTGGGCGATAAGGTCCAGCCTGATGAATACGTCCTTTGTGTTTTGTGGTCGTCTGATCGGGTTCGGTTCGATGCAATCCATTATCAGGCGGCTCAGCGAGACTGGTACGTTGTTGTTGAGTTCTTCGGGCGGTTTTACTCGCAGGTCGCTGATCATTGGGACGTTGGAAGTCTTTTTCGGAAGGATCGTGGGTATGGCCTGTCCGGTGAGCGTCCAGTACAGCGACGCGCCGAAGTTGAACACATCCGTCCGTCCGTCCAGAGGGCGACGATAAACCTGCTCCGGTGCGATGAAGTCCGGCGTACCCTGGATACGCTCTTTGACCGTCCCGACCGGGCAACTCTGTCCGAAGTCGATAATTTTCACCGTCCCGTTGTCGGACACGATGATATTGTTTGGCTTGATGTCGGCGTGGACGAACCAGCGTGAGTGCATGTGAGTCAAAGCCTCGGCGACGGCCAGGAAAATCCTCGCCGTCTGACTCACGTTGTCCGGTCGGTTATTCTGGCAACTGCTTCCGGGGCACAATTCCATAAACAGGTGCAGTTCCTTCAATTTCAAGAGGCTCCGCACTTTCCGGATTCGGTGATATTTGCGAATGGCGGGATGGTCGAAGTTCGCAGCGACCTTGAACTCATTGATTGCCTGCTCGAAAAAGCGATTATCGTCCCCACTGTACCTGACTACGCGTTTGAGCGCGCAGAACTGCCCGGTCTTCTTGTCGCGCAGACGCCAGATGGTGCTGCGAGCGCCGCTTCCGAGGTATTCCAGAACCTCGTAGCCAGGTATCCGAAGTCTTTCCTGAGAATGACTCATGGAGATGCTATCGCCTCGCGGTAATAAGGCGGCTCCGGAAGGTCTCAAGTGGGAAGAACCGTCCCAGCCGACCCGGCGTGCCCGGTTCGTTACTGTGGAGATAGACACAATCAGAAGGTATCCGACATGCCCTCTGAAGCTCCCGGATGAGACCTGTCAGGGCGGACATTTGCTCCGACGTTGGGGACGAGAGACTACTGTCGCAGAACAGGACGATGCCGATACTGTTTTTGTCGTTATACGGATACCCGCCGGCGAGGACGTGATTACCGTCAAGTTGTTGTCGCCAAAGATCCGTGGAACGGACGGACTTGCCGCCGGATACCCCCGATGCGCCTATGAGGAAATGGTATCCCTTGTTCCGACCGGCTGGATTATTGGCTGCATCGTACAAAACGATATTGCGCCACTGGATTGGCTGGACGGGAACGCTGGTTCGGCGTATCAACGCGGCGATCTCCGTGCGCGACAATCCGGAGCCGACGCCGGTGTCCGGTTCGTCCTGAGTACCGGCGCGAAGCACCGGAGGACTGGCCGGCGGGGTCTCCATCAGGACGAGCACGAAGGCTCCGACTCCCATCGCCACCACCAATGCCGCGAGGGTTGTTATCGTCCGTGACCGATTTGTTCGAGCCAACGCTCTCTCCTGCTACGGTATGAATATTATTATATAAGAGTATGTGTTATTATAGGAGTATGTACCGCCTAATAACCATATCGGCAACCAGAAAAAATTTTCTCCGGGAAAAATATTCGGGAATCAGACATTCGGCAAAAAGAAATTCACCGCAGAGCACGCAGAGACCGCAGAGGAGTCAAAAATAAACAACAATTTTTTTCTCTGCGGTCTCTGCGTGCTCTGCGGTGAATTTCTTTTTGCTATATGCCTAATGCCCTTCTGTTTCTTCACCCGTTTCGAGATCGTCTTCGGTCAGAATGCCCAGTTCC
>JAUVIQ010000179.1 GCA_030592655.1 Planctomycetales bacterium
AATCGGACTTCGCTGCCTCAGTATTATCTCAGCCAGGTTATACGAAGCGACTCGCTGGTTGAACGTATCGCGTGCGCCCGCGCTCTTGGCGGCATGGATGTGCGAATTTGCGATGACCAGGGACAATTCATCAGGCCAGGATGTCGTCTCTTCTATCCTGAACGGGAAGAAACCGACCTTGGCTACCCGTCCGCGTTCACCGCTGCGAATGGCAGCGTGATCGGCGCTTCCGCCGCGAGAACCGACGAACCACTCGCCCTCGCCGCACAGATCGACAAACTGCCGCGTGGTCATGTCCAGACCGTTCATCGCTACAGCCACCTCGGCTACGCCCACGACCATCGCCGACGAACTGCTCAATCCCGCGCCCATCGGGATATTACCGGAAACCGCGAAATCGACGCCGGCCAGGCGGTGGTCCGTGCATGCGTGCTGAAGTCGCAAAATGGCTGCGCGGGCATAGTTGCTCCAGTCGCCGCGCGAAGCCTCAAGAACCTGTCGAACGGTCGTGGAATTGATGAAATCCATCCATCCGTACCAGTCGGCTGAACGAAGCAGATCGCCGATGCGAAACTTCCTGCGGGGGAACTCCCGCGACTGCCGATTCACCAGCGTTACCGTGTCGTCGTCCCTGGGACCGGCCAGAAGTAAGACCTCGCGATTAATGGCCATAACGTTGACGAATCCGCCGCGATGGTCGATGTGCCTTCCCAGAAGGTTGATTCGTCCCGGCGCTCGCGTAAGCACGGTTTTCCGGCTTGGCCCGTGTGCTTTGATGAACGTTTTGACCACGCCGGCGAACGCCTTTCGCCGCTCGGAAAGGAGGTTCTCATCGGGTCCATAAATCGCCGTCATTGCCCGTCGTAGTCTCGGCGGGTTCTGCTCGATAATCTTCAACCACTCACCCGCCGGTTTGAAGCATCGTCGGGAAAGTTTCGCTTTTCCCCCTGCAAGCCCGGCTGCGGTAATCTTCCGCCGTCCGGCGAGCCGACGCCTCAACAATTCCTCCACCGCCAGCAGTTCCTCCGGCGTGTTGTAGGCCATCAGGTCTTCGCCCTTTTCCACGTTCAGCAGGGCGACTTCCCCGCCTGCGCCGGCGACGTACTCGACCGTGTCGGTCAGGTAAAGTTCGCCCTGGGCATTATCGTCATTCAGCGATGCGATTGCCCGGTAGAGAGTTTCGGCCTTGAACATGTACAGCGAGGCGTTGACGGTCGGGCTTCTTCGCTCGATCTGCCCGGCTGAGAGGCGTCTTTCTGAAAGACGAATCGTCCTGCGAGCCTTGGCTGCACGTCGGATGTCGGGCAATTCCACGATTCCCATCGGTCTTCCGGCAGAGTCGATAACTACCCGCCCCGCCGTTGTTTCGGAATTCTTCGGAAGTGTCGTAGCGGTCAGGTCCGCAGCGGTTTGGGTGTGCCTGGCGATGAGTTCGCCCACTACGTGAGGCTGGATGATCTTGTCGCCCATAGATACCATCACGTCCCCGTCGTATCCGCCGGCCTGGAGGTAGGCGGCGGCGCAGGCGGCGGCGTGTCCGGTGCCGCGCGGCGCAGGCTGATAGATAAACGCCACGTCCGGATGCTCGTCCGCCAGCGTGGCGATAACCTGCCCCGCCATCTGCCCGACGACAATCAGAAACCGCGACAATCCGACAGACTTCATCATCCCGACCGTCCGAACGATGGCCGGCGTCCCTGCAATGGGAAAACAGACCTTGTGCTTATCGGTCGAGCGCATCCGCTTGCCCTGCCCGCCGCACAAGATCACACATACTATCTCGTTGTGTTCCATTGAACCTCCCGATAACAGCGTTTATTTAATCCGCTTATAGTAGTCGCTGTCAAGTCAATGTATCGGAGGAGAATTTTTGTCGCTGTGGTGTCTCTGCATCTCTCTGGAATTATGCGTTCCATTCTACTCCCAATACCGATACACTTATAGAGCATAAGGTGCTGGGAGAATTTTCATGGCCAAGTTGCTGAACAACCCGGAATACAGCGTGCGTGGTCGGATGGTGGCGATTGATAATTCGGGGCTGTTGGGTCCTTTCTTCACGCTGCGAATTCCGCCGAATACATTCGACCTCCAGAGGCCCGGAAGTTACATCGACATTCGCCTCCTGGACACTGCCCGCAAGACCATGCAAAAACGCATTCACATCGACGACGAACTCAACGTAATCATCCATACCGCCACCGCAGCGGTCGATAAAGGCGCCCGAAGCGAACTCACTTTCCAGATCGCACCAAAAGGCAAAAGCCAGCGAATCAGCCATACCACCCGCCGGTTCGAGTCGCTCACGCCGGTCAACGGTAAGGTAATCGACAACGACGCCCATCACGTCATCGCCGTCGATGCCGGAATTACGATCGTCGTCAGCCTGCTCGAACATAAACCCTCACAGACAAAAAAAGTCAAAATTAACTCGTGGATAACCTTCTGGCCCGTCCCGCCGACGCACGGAATTATACTGGGAAAAATCTAGAAAAATAGCAGGGATGCAGGGGATGCACGGGATAAAAATTTTTCTTCTTTTTTTATAAGATATTTATCCCCTGTATCTCCTGCATCCCTGCTGATTTTTTTGTAGAATGCCCCTCGACCAATAAATGAAAGGAAAACCTTGTGGTAACATTCAGCGCATTCGCCGACGAGATCGCAGCGGACCTGGCCACACAGATGGAAGTCTGTCGGGCCAACGGCGTCCGGTGTATCGACGTCCGCGCCATCGACAAAATCAACGTCTCGGAATTCACATCCGAACAGGCGAGCGAATACGCCGGACAATTGGCCGACGGCGGATTCGTCGTCCCGTGCATCGGTTCGCCTATCGGGAAAATTCGCATCGACGAACCGTTCGGGCCTCACCTGGACCTGCTGAAACATTGCTGCGAAATGGCCGGCGTTTTCGGGGCGGGTTACGTTCGCGTTTTCAGTTTCTATGGCCCTGAAGGCGGCGACATCGCCGAGCACCGCGACAAGGTGATGGACCAACTGTCGGATATGGTGGCTGCTGCCGAAGCAGCCGGGGTTACGCTCCTGCTCGAAAACGAATCAGCCCTTTACGGTTCCAAACCCGAAGCCATCAAGGACATCTTCGCAACCGTCAAAAGCGAGTGTCTCAAAGGCATTTTCGACCCTGCGAATTTCATCGTCGAGGGCGTCGCGCCCTACGCCGCCGCCTGGACTCAAGGCCTGGCTGAACTAACGCACTATTTCCACATGAAGGACTGGAAATACGGCTCCCAGGTCGGTTCGCCGGTCGGCGAAGGCGACGGACAGGTTCCCGAAATCCTCGCCGACGCGAAGGCTCGCGGGTTCGACGGGTACATGACGCTTGAACCGCACCTGTCCAGCGGCGGGCAGTTCAGCGGATTCACCGGGCCTGAACTATTTGCCAAAGCAGCCTCGGCGCTGAAGGCGGTTTGTGATAAAGTAGGATTGGAGTACGAATGAACGCGATAACCTTATCATCCGCAACGATGTCCCGCCGGCGAACACTGGCTGACGAAATCATTCTCGTTCTGCTCGGCGCCGCTGCTGTGGCTGTATCGGCGCAAGCGAAATTGCCCCTCTGGCCGGTGCCGATAACGCTACAGACATTCGCCGTGCTGCTGGTAGCAGCCATGCTCGGTCCGGCGCGTGGGCCAGCGAGCATCCTGACCTACCTCACCGCCGGAACCGCCGCTCCGGTACTCTTCGCCAACCCAGCCGGACTGGCCGGCCCTACCGGCGGATACCTCATCGGCTTTGCCCTCGCCGCTTTCGTTGTGGGTACGCTCTTCGGACGTGGCTGGGGTCGAAACCGAACGTCAATGCTTTTAGCCCTGCTAATCGGCGATGCCATCATCTTCGCCGCAGGCTTGCCCTGGCTGATGGCGTTCGTTCCGTCTGGCTATGCTCTGAAATGGGGCCTGCTGCTCTGCCTGCCGGGCGAAGTGCTGAAAATATCCCTCGCCGGCGTCGTACTGACACGCATGAATAGATAACGATGGGTGGCACCTTCAACCGGAACGAAGTGGAGGTTGTGGGTGCTGGATGAACAATGGCGCAGAGCACCCACAAGCTCCGCTTCCCATAGGGACACTATGTGTCGCTACGCTTGAAGGTGCCACCCAACGTAGAAATATATCGAAAGGAGCAAACCGTGATGAGTACACATCGCCTTCTGATTGTCGTTGGGATTTTCCTTTGTGCCTTCGTATCCACCGGCTGTGAACCGGTCGGGCCAACCAGCGACAAAATCGGGCAAATCTGGCTTGTTGATGAAACCTATACCCCGGCAGATGAAGCCATTCGGGCGAAAATAAATGAGACTATACCGAAGGTGCAATGCAAAGGTGTCAAGTTCGCGGATGTGGTCCAATTTCTCCGCGAGACCGGCAAGGTCAACATCCACGTCAGGTGGGATCCGCTTGAGACCATCGGCGTGGAAAGAACCACCCTGGTTACCGTCAATCTTAGCAATGTAACGTTAAAAAAGGCCTTGCGGGTTATTCTGGACGACGTTGGCGGCGTAACCCCGATGGGGTATCTCATTGACAAAGGCGTTATAACCATTTCTTCCTGCGACGACCTGTCCCATTACACAGTTACTCGCATCTACGATGTAAGCGACCTGATCGACAGGCCCAAACCGGATCTTCCTGACAAGGCGTTACTTGCCGAAGTCATCCGCAAAGCAATTTGTCAGCCGATTAAGATATCGAAAAAAGATGATGCCGAAACACTTGCGGACGCTTATCAGGAGCGAATCGAGGAACTTGCCGAGGAAATCATGGATGAACTCCCGGGGCGTTATACCTATATCCATGACCTGATGGATCTTATACGAACCACTGTCGATCTGACCTCCTGGCGTGGTGGTGAGGCATGTGGAGAGATCGGCAGTATTATGGCGTTTGACGGAAAACTGATTATCACGCAGACTCATAATAACCATCGCATTATCCGTGCGCTTCTGTCGGCCATGCGAGAGCAGACACCGACGCTGCCAGCCCGGAACAAATCCACATCTAAATAATACCGCCGGTGGTTTTGTCCGATAGGTAAATCAGTTCAGACGCGGTAGGGTCATGGCGCTTTATGCGCCCTGGGCCGTGTTAGAGGTAAATTACCAGAGCGGTAAGCCCGCTCACAGGAGGAATTTACTTATGACGCTTGGGCCGGTAGCATCTCTTATCCTCGAAGGCGAAGACCTCGAAACCAACTTCTCTCACGATGAAACAGTCTCTATCGATCTTAATCTGAAGGTGTATGACGAGACTCTCACCGGTCAAATCCTCGTATCCGACCGCCCCGCCGGTCTGGCTGACGTGGTTCCCGTAGCCCGCTCGCTATCCGACGAAATCGCACGTCGAACCATCGAATACGCAAAAAGCACAGGCCGAAATATCCCCTGCAAAAAAGGCTGTGCCGCGTGCTGCCGATACCTTGTACCCGTATCCGCACCGGAGGTGTTTCGCATCTGGGACGAAATTCAGGTTATCAAGCCCGAACATCAAAGAAACGTCCTTTCCGCGTTCGTGAGCGCGTCGCAACGGATACTCGATGCCGGCCCGCCTCCGGTCCCCCAAGGCAGAGGCGCTTCGGGAGAAGACCCGCAGGACGCCACCGACGCCATCAACCGCTGGTACGCCGAAATTGGCGTCGATTGCCCGCTCCTCGAGCGTGAAACCTGCACGGCATATTCGTTCCGCCCCATCGCCTGCCGGGAGCACATGGTTACCTCGTCAGCCGAACACTGCCTGCCCGCAAAAGGCAAACAGGTCAAGTTGACCGAGCCGCCCTTCAGTATTGTCGAGGCATTAGGCAGACTGGCCGCCGAAGCTGAAAACCTGGACATCGAATCGGTAATGCTTCCATTCGCGCCGTCGTGGCGTCAGATTAACCACGAGCGTGCCCGTCGCACCTGGCCCGCACCGGTCCTTTTCGAGTGTTTCGTCGCGATAATCCACGACCTGTCCGCCCGTCGCCGACTCGCAGCAGCTTAAAAACAGGGACTAGGGACTTGGGGGTTGGGTCTGGGGCTCTAACGATATATCGGGGAACCGGGGGGCGGTGGG
>JAUVIQ010000246.1 GCA_030592655.1 Planctomycetales bacterium
CAACCGCGAACGCAAAACGGATTGCGACGGCATAAGTCCTTGGTGGCCATAGGAAAAGTTTTTTTGGAATTTTTCGTCTCCCCGATTTTTCCGTTCACGTTTGCGCGCGCAAACGTGAACGCACCCGGTCAAGTTGTGGCCTGCCCCCCAAAAACTGTACCAGTTGAAATGCGAGATTTTCCGAAGATGGACCTGCCCCCAAGTTTGATCCACCTTGGATGCGAGTGTTACGATTATTCGATTATGTTGATCCGGTGTATTCCTGCGGACGTAGCGTAGCGGAGTCCGCAGTAATACACCGTCGCGCGAACTCGGCCGGGGGCACGTTGCCCAAACTACTGTGCGGCCTGTTCTCGTTGTAATCCCGACGCCACGCCTTGATCTTCTGCCGAGCATCTTCCAGTGTCAAGAACCAATGCTCGTTCAAACACTCCAAACGGAATCGGGCGTTGAATGACTCGATAAACGCATTGTCCGTCGGCTTGCCCGGTCGGCTGAAGTCCAGCTTCACTTTGTTCCAGTACGCCCACAAGTCCAGGTCCTTCGAGATGAACTCAGGACCGTTGTCCACACGGATCGCTCCGGGCAGTCCGTGTTCATCTACGACACCTTCCAGAACCCGCACAACGTCCTGGCCACGAACCCGCTGGGCTACGTGCAACGCCAGGCTCTCACGCGTGTGATTGTCCACTAACGTAAGAACACGAATCCGGCGGCCATCGTAGATCTGATCCGAGACAAAGTCCATCGACCAGCATTCGTTCTTCGAATTTGCTGTGGGGCGAAGCTCCCGTTTCAGGCACGCCACATGCCGTCTGGGCGGCCTCTTTCGCATCCCGAGGCCTTCTTGACAGTACAACCGATACACCCGCTTGTGGTTCACGTTCCAACCTTCCCGCTGAAGCAAAATATGTAGACGACGATACCCATATCCCACGCGTGCGGCTGCCAAATCCCTCAGCCGCATTCGCAGATGCTCTTGCGGAGCGGCAACACTCAGGTACCTAACCGTGGATCGCGGGAAGGCTAACGCCTTGCAGGCCCGACGCTCGCTGACCCGGTAACTGATCTCCATCTCCCGGACCAGACCACGCTGAACGGCGGGCCTTAGAATTTTTTTGACAACACGTCCTGAAGCATCTGCTTGTCCAGGGTCAAATCAGCCACCAGACGCTTGAGCCGCTTGTTCTCGTCCTCAAGTTGTTTCAGCCGGCGGACCTCCGCCACGCCAAGACCAGCGTACTTCTTCTTCCACCGGTAAAACGTCGCCTCGGCTATTCCCATCTTGCGGGTGATCTCCCCGACCGACGTGCCGCTGTCAGCCTGCCGAAGAGCAAAAGTGATCTGTGCTTCCGTAAACCGCTTCTGCATCTTGAACTCCTTTCTGAATACGAAACTCTACCATTTTTCTCGCATTCAGACTGGATCAAGATTTGGGGTTCAGATCAGAACGGAGTGGAGGTTGTGGGTGCATGCTACGAAAGCAAACAACGTCTTCAGAATGCACCATTCCCCTGCGTCATGACACACACAAGTTTCCGCTGCGCTCCAACTTGAAGGTACCACCCCCCACCAACTACACTTGCCACGGCAGCGAAAACCGCAGCAGAAAAAAGGAAACAGGTTCGCAAATGGCTCATCATCTTCTACTTCTTCTTATGTACATTCCTATTCTCAACGCGTCCACCAGAGGTCGCCGAAGCGACCTACCGAATCGTGAAGGTTGCACCCCGGGGCTTTACCGTAAGACCGCGTATCCGGTATTTCAGAACTGCGGTGAATTTACCTTTGAGATCGGCTGGAACCTGCCAGGCGCCGTCGGCGCGAACGGCTGTTGACCAGGTCAGTGTAATCTTTCCGACGATCCTGCCGGATGAATCGCTGATTTCGACGGTCGGCGCTTGAGGAAATTTTCGACCCGGCAGGAAGACGGAATTGACGGGTATGCCGGTAACATCCGTTTGAGCCATTTGGAAATTAACGACCGGGCCGGACCGGCGGGCAGTAAGTTGGGCGATGATCGGCGAGCCGATCTTCACGTCGATGGTCTTCCCGGCAGGCAGCGTGAAGGCCTTATCAGCCAGTTCGGCCGGACGCCAATTCCGCAACTCAAGTCGGGCGCGAGGCTTTCGGGGATCGGCGGCGGAGTACTCGAAGTAATACATCATCACGTACGTATCGGCCGGCAGCGGCGCCGGCTTCGGGCCGCCGGCAACCAGCACAATCCACTTCTTTCCGATAAACCGCGAATCCCACTGCGGATGATTAATCCTGACCAGTCCCGTCGGGCCATCAAAAGGCTCAGCGGTAATCTTTGTCTCGTCGTCCGAAACCTTCACGTCCCATAGTTCGCCGTTCAGAAATACGGGGTGTCCGTAGAAAGTCCTCGCCGCATCTTCGCGCCAGCCTTTTCCGATATTCACGACAACAGTATCGCCCGGACCGATACCGGTGGTTATACCTTTGGTAACCATAGGTTTAGCAACGTCCGTAAGCCGAAGATTATTATTCCCGTCATACACCCGGACCCTGTAAATCCTGTCGCCGAACCGGCATCGGCCCTCGGCGCATGTCTGGATGCGGAGCGATAACTTTCGCCTGCCGCTATCCCATGTCTCATACATGCAATCGAAGTCCACCAGCACGGTTTTATCGCCGAGGCGAACCATCAGCCCGCCCTTTGGAGAGCCAAAGATGAGTTTTTCAGAACCGTAAATATACGCTTGCTTCCGTCTGTGAATGACATACGCCTTTCGGAAGTCTCCTTCATCAGTAAGGTTCCAGCGTACGATATCCGGTCGCCGGGCGTCGGCCTTCAAAGCGTCCAGTGCTATTTTAGAGATGAGATTGCCCGATTTTATCGTTACCACAACGGCTTCGGGATGAACGGTGCCGGAGTTCGGTGCCGGCTTGGTAAATTTGTCCGCACCTTCCACCTTTATACTTTCATGGTTCATTGCATGCCTGAATTTCGCCTGAACGTAGATATAGGACAACTCCCCCACTTCCGTTCGGGTCGGCGTTTGCGGCGGTTTCCTGCGCGGCGGCTCATACAATGTAGCGAGCCGCGAACCGCCCAAAAGGCCTTCAAGGCTGTTGCTGTGAAGCAGGAACGGCCCGGATCGAGGCCGGGGACCCCAATTCGTTTGCAGCCAGGCGATGTAATACCCCCACCGCGGATGATACGCCATGCATGACTCAAGATGCGCAACGCCGGGAAACATCTCGGATTGTTTCCAAGCACCCTTGTCATCCTCCCAGAGCAGCAACGTTCCGCCGCTGTTCCCTTTCGGTTTGACGGGATTTCGAAAGAGCGCCACCTGCGTACGTCCGTTCCTTTGTATGGCCGAGATGGCCTGGACCTCTTCCGGCAGATTGACAATCCGCTTGCCAAGACGCCAACGGATAAGATCAGGACTAAAGGCCTGCAAGACGTATGACGACTTTTTCAGCGGGCCTGAAGTTCCATACCCCAACACCTTGCTGCCGACCGCAACCAAGTCGTAACTTCCATCCTCACGCTGCAAAATCCTGCCGTCGGAAACGTATCCGCGTGGAATCTCTACCTCCCATTCCTTCCCCATTTTCTCCCAACGCAGGCCGTCCATGCTCGTCAGGACACTGAAGTACGCCCTGTTTTTTCGATACCTCCAGGTCAGCAGGACGAATCTGCCTCTGTCATCCTGGATTAAATC
>JAUVIQ010000146.1 GCA_030592655.1 Planctomycetales bacterium
GATACGGTGCGTATTGCCCGAATCGGCAAGGGCCTTCAGCCGTCGGCATCAGAAACGCCGTTTTGTCCGGGTCGAAGTCATCGGCATGGATAATCCTCAGGAAGTCGCCGATTGTAACCTTTTCCGGATAGCATTCTTCGCCGCTGGTGTAAAGTCCGCCCAGTTCGAGTGTCCGTTCGTCGGATTCGGGCGTAACTGCCGAATCGATTCCGATTGAGCGGAACACTGCCGCCATCATCCGCGCACCGGCATAAGTCATTCGCGGTATCCAGAGCGTCCTGCCGGTGAGATCGACCCGCTGGCGAGAAGGAGCTTCCGTCATCGTTTGTGTCTGCGAAACCATGCTTATACCGTCCGTTTTCGTTTAAGATTAAACCTGCGCCAGTACATCTTCTTCGGCGGCGCGCTTCTTCCAGGGCCTGAGGATTCCCTTGCTGTCAAGGTATGCCTCGCAGCGTGTCATCATTCCGGCATCGTTACTGTGCCCGTCGAATTGCAGCGACAGGAAGGGTTTTCCCGACGATGCCGTCCGGATAAAGTGCCTGATGAACGAGTCGGGCCCGCACTTGAAATTGGTAATGTGAATAATGTGCAGTCCTTCGCGCTGCCCGGCGATCTTCGCCGCTGCAATTAATTTCCGGCCATATTCCCAGAACATATTCTCGTTAACGTCGCGGATGTCTATGTCGTCGGTATCGAGGCAATCGATTGGGATGCAGTTGACGCCGTAATAATCTCGCAGTTTCCTGGCGACGTTGAGGTTGACGCCGGCGTCGTGGACGTTGTAAGGCCGGCCTATAATAACGATTCCGGGCTTGCCCGACCTTTCGAGCGTCGCCAGCGCTTCGCGCCCCGCCTCGATCAGGCGGCGACGGAAATGCTTCTGGGTCTCGTAGGCTTTCGACAGGGCCGAATCGACCGTTTTGTTTTTGACGCCCAACCGGCTGCATAACTGCCGCATTATTTTACTGACGGGTTTGAAACCGTCGCGGAAGCGGATGCACGGGCAGAGGAATTTGTCGTAACAGGTCTCGAACGCCGGTGAGCGGCGGATGACGAACGGGAGCGTCTGTCCCCACGGGCAGAGATGCGACTCGGTCTGCATCCACTTCGTCTCGGTCGAGACGGTGTTGGGAAGGAAGACGTAATCGACCCCGGTTTCGAGAAGTTCGGCCACGTGCCCGTGGGCGACGATTACGGGGAAGCAGGGTTCTGCCACGACGTTGCTCAACCCCGATGCCGCCGTTTGCCGATTAGTCGGTTCGCTGACAACCACCTCGAAACCGCAATGCCGCCAGAACGTCCTCCAGAACGGAAGGAAATCCATCGCGAACATCGCGCGCGGGATACCGATCTTCGGCGCACCGGCCGGGACATCGGGTAAGCCGGACTCATCATTAAACAACTGCTCGCGGAAAGCGAAAAGGTCTTTGATTACCGGTTTGACGGTACTCTTGCTGCGTTTGCGGTATCGGTCGGAGCACTTGTCGCCCCAGTAGGTCTTTTCGCCCTCGACGGTGAACTCCTGGACGATGCAGTGGTTTGAGCATCCGTTGCAGGTGAACTCGCGCAGGGCGTAATCAATTTTGGACAGGTCATATCCGCGGAACCGACTTGACGGCGTCTCGCCTGTGTTGCGTACCACGGGCGTCTCGCCCGTGTGGCCAACGGGTAAATACTGACCGTCCTGTTGCGATTCGGGTTCGCCCGCCCAGGCGGATCTTCGACCGACGGTCATTGCCATCTTGTCTCTTGCCAGAAGGGCGGCCCCGATAGCGCCGATAACGCCGTTGTGCGGCGGGACAATAATTTCCTTGTCCAGCACTGCCGACATTGCAGCGACTACCGCATCGTTGTAAGCGGTTCCGCCCTGGAAAAAGATGCACTCGCCTATATGCCGCCCTCGAACGACGCGGTTAATGTAGTTATAGACAACCGAATACGCCAGACCTGCTACGATGTCGGTCTTTTCGGCTCCCCGCTGCATGTAGTCGGCTACGTCCCGTTCCATAAAGACCGTGCATCGCTCGCCCAGTCGGATAGGCGCATCGCTGGAAAGTGCAAGTTCGGCGAATTCGCCGATGATGGATATATCCAGTTCTTCCGCCCGCTCTTCCAGGAACGATCCGGTCCCTGCCGCACATGCGTCGTTCATTGTGAAATCGACAACCACGCCGTCCTGGAGGCTGATGTACTTGGCGTCCTGCCCGCCGATCTCGAAGATGGTGTCGGGAACTCTCCCGTCGAGCATTTTCTGTCCGATGAAAGTCGCGCCTGTCTTATGTGCGGTGATTTCGTCGTTGATTGTGTCGGCTCCGACGAGTTGTCCTATCAGTTCGCGTCCGCTTCCGGTGGTTCCGACGCCGCGAATGATTACTTTCTCGCCCACGTCGTCGGCTATTTCGGTCAGACCGGCTGATACGACCTCGATAGGCCTGCCCTGCGTGCGAGTGTATATTTCTTTGATCACCCCGCCGGCTGAATCGATTACGACCAGGTTCGTGGAAACCGACCCGATGTCGATTCCGAGGTATGCGTCGGTCTTCTCGCTGCCGTAGGGTAGTTCGACCGGTTCGACCTGGTCTCGCAGGAGCGTGAGGCGGTGCGTGCTGAGTGGTTCGGTGGTGGGGAAGTTACCACCGGTTGCATCGGAGGCAGAACGAATCCGCTCCATTTGCACGGCGAGGTTCCAGTCTGCTCGTGGGCCGTCCATGCGAGACGCCACCGCCGCACCGACCGCCGGGATGTGAGCGTAAGCGTCCGGGACGATAAAGTCGTCCTCGCCCAGATCGAACACCTCCCGCATAGTGCGATCGACGGCTGCATTTGCGGCAAGACCACCGATAAATACCACGGGTGCTTCGACCGGATGCGACCGGACGACGGCCATGCGAAAATTTCTCGCCACTGCCCGGCACAGACCGGAAAGCACCTCGCCCGGCGTGTAACCCTTCTGTTGGGCGTGGATCATGTCGCTTTTGGCGAAGACGCTGCACCGACCAGCCACCTGTGCGGTACGCTCGGACTCCAAGGCGATCCGCCCGACGTCCTCGACGGCGAACTGAAGCCGTCCTGCCTGCTGGTCTATGAAAGCGCCCGTCCCGGCAGCACAATCGCCGTTCGTGGCATAATCGGCAATGGAATACTGTAGCATGGCCGTCTCGGCCATGTTGCTGTCTTTCACGGGCGGGACGCTCGTGCTACTGTCCAGCAGCAGATATTTACTGGTCTGCCCGCCCATCTCAAAAACAGTGCGGGCGCGAATACCCATTGCCGATAGACCAAGGGCAATCGCCTTGAACTCGTTAACTGTAGAGGACAGGAGTTTCTCGGCTACTAATCGTCCCGCCGAACCCGTCAGGGATATGCCGGTAACGTTCTCAGCGCCGACGCCGGCGACGACCTGCTCCAGAATCTCGGTGGTCGCCTCGATAGGCCTGCCCCGCGTTCGACAATAGGCGCTGAGGTAAAGGTCCGCACCATTGACACTCCCCGAAAGCGTGAATTTCCCGTCGGGAAAAGTCAAATCACCCGCATCTTCAACCAGCACAGCCGACGTTATGCTGATCGCGCCAATGTCTATTCCTATATAGCACTTCATGCGTTCGCTATCCCATAATCTTTTGTTCGACACCCAAACCGACGCTGCGGTGATATTATGACGGTTGGAAACCCCCAATTTCAAGGATTGTCCTTCAACGCTACCTTTCAGGCTTTCCGAGATGACTCGTACTCGATTACCTGCCGGAGCGTTTCATCCAGCGAAAATTTCGGTTTATAACCTATTAATTTCTCGATTTTCGCCAGGTCAGGCTTGCGTGTAAGCATGTCGTCGAAAGGACGACCGTATGCCTGCTCGTATGTGAGTGAGCGGATTTCGCTGGATGAGCCGGTCATTTCGATGATTTTTTCCGCCAGTTCAGTGATGGTAATCGGTTTGTCCGAGCCGATATTGACGACCCGCCCGACGGCTTCGGGGCAGTCCATCAGTTTCATCAGTGCGCCGACCACGTCGGCGACGTTCGTGAAGCATCGGCTTTGTTGACCCGTACCATAGACCTCCAGCGGCTCGCCCCGCAGGGCCGCGCGTACGAACCTCGGTACGACCATACCGTAAGCGCCCGTCTGTCGCGGACCTATGGTATTGAAGAGTCGGCCTATAACAGCCTCAAGCCCGTACTGGTCGTGATAGGCCAGGGCGAGAAACTCATCAACCATCTTGCTGCACGCATATGACCACCGCGTGAACCGCGTCGGCCCCAACACCGACTCGTCATCCTCATTAAACGGTATCTTGTCGCTCTTTCCATAGACCTCTGAAGTGCTTGCAACGAAGATTTTCCGCCCGAATTTGTTGGCGAGGTTCAGAACGACCTCCGAGCCGTGAATGTTCGTCTCGATAGTGTGGACGGGCTTATCGACGATAAGTTGGACGCCGACAGCGGCTGCAAGGTGATATATCACGTCGCACCTATCGACCACCACAGCCATTGTGTCGCTGTTGCGGACGGACTCGCGGACGAAACCGAAACCTTCTCGATCCGCCAGATGACTGATGTTCTCAAACGAACCTGTCGATAGGTCATCGACGACGGTAACGCCGTGTCCTGCGTCCATCAGCGTCCCTGACAGGTGCGAACCGATAAAACCCGCCCCGCCTGTAATCAGTACATTCATATCGAATTATCCTTATACCGGGAAATTACGAGCCTCCACAAGAGCCTACATCCCTGTCGGTCCGATGACAAGAACCAAATTCGCCGGAGGCCGGAAAGGAGAAAAAACAGCCTTCAACGAACGTTGATTTTCACGGCTGCCTGTGCTATCATATTGTTTGTGATGCATGGCTTTCCGATGGGAGAACAGGCATGGGTCTGACCAACATAGAAGCGAACGTCGAAACCCCCCTCGATCCACAGCGGCACGCTGTAATAACGTTTCTGGTTGACTCCGGGGCCGTTTATTCCGTAATACCCGCCGATGAACTGGAGAAACTGGGCGTCAAGCCGTCGGGAGAGCGGACATTTTTTCTGGCCAACGGTCAGCCGGTCAAGCGCCGGATGGGAGAGGCTCGCATTACCCTTCAGGAGCAGTCGGCGACATGTGTGGTGCTCTTCGGCGAAGAAGACGACAGTACGCTGCTGGGGGTAACGACGTTGGAGAACCTGGGGCTGATATTCGATCCCATGCGGCAGAAGATCATGTCGCTGCCCATGCTCCTTGCGGACATGCGAAAATTCTTTCTCTAGAAAAAATCACTTATTCATCCATCTTCCCAACCAAAGCAGCGCCCAGAGTCTGTGGCGATGGTCGGCTTTTCCGGTCAGGTGCTCGTCGATCATTTGTTCCATCGGTATCCGCGCCAGCCATCCTCGACCAACCAGCGGACCTTCGAGCAGCGTTTCGCGCAAAGTTCCCCGAAGTTCGTTCCGAAGCCAATCGTGAATCGGAACGCCAAAACCACGCTTGCGACGAGCAAAAACCCCCGTCGGCAATAGATGCCCGAAGGCGTCGCGGAGGATTGCTTTTCCCCGTCGGGCGCGAACCTTGCAATCAACCGGCAAAGACAGGCCAAGCGAAACCACCTCGTGGTCCAGCATCGGGCTTCGCAGTTCGAGCGAATTGGCCATCGAGGCGATGTCGGCCTTGACCAGCAGGTCGTCCGGCAGATAGGTCAAAAGGTCGTGCCGCTGGGCGTAAGCGATTTCATCGTCGAATTCGCCCTGTTCGTAGAGGCTGCAGAACCACTCTGAAGGACTGTTCACGTCGGCCGAGGCTGCGAAATCCCGCTCCATAATGAATTGCAACCGCTCCGGCGAGAATAATCGGCGATAAGTGAAATACTGTTTCGCCGGCGGCTTATCCAGTCCTTCGGCGAAGCGGACAAGCCGGCGAAGGCGCGACCGCTCGTCGTGCGGCGCAATAATCGCAGCCAGACCCGCCGCAGCCCTGGTCAGAAGCCAGGTAGTCGGACCCATCGTTTCAGCAAGGCGCATCGCGCGATAGCGGTCGTATCCACCGAAGGCCTCGTCGCCCCCGTCGCCGGTCAGCGCAACGGTTACGTGTTCGCGGGCGGCCCGGCAGATAAGGTACGTCGGAAGGGCCGACGAATCGGCGAAAGGCTCGTCGTACTGCACCACTAACTTATCCAGAAGCGCCGGTATGTCGAATTGCGACGGGCTGATGGACAGTTCGTGATGCTCCGTACCGAGATGTTCGGACACCTCGGCGGCGAATGGTCGCTCGTCGAAATCGCCTTCGATAAATCCGGCGGTGAAGGTTTTTACGCCTCCTGCCGCTCCGGCAGCCCGGCACATCAGGGCGACGATGATGGACGAATCCACACCGCCCGAAAGCAGCGCACCGAGCGGAACGTCGGCTACCATTCGGCGCTCAACCGCCGCCGTCAGCGTCTCGCGCACGCGCTCGACAGCATCGCTACCGGAAATATCCGCCAGCCCGTCCGGCAGCGACCAGTACAGCCGAGGTTCCGCCGACGAATCTGAAACCGTCATGCAATGTGCCGGCGGGAGTTTGGCGATCCCGCGCCGGATGCTCATCGGGGCAGGGACGTACCCAAGCGTCAGGTAGAACGCCACCGCGCGGGGGTCAATCTCCCGCCCGACGCCCGGATGCGCCGTCAGGGACTTGGCTTCGGATGCGAATACTATCCGGTCCGGAAGCGTCGCGTACCACAGCGGTTTCTGCCCAAGCCGGTCGCGCGCGAGGAACAGTTTCCTTTTGCGGGCATCGTGAATGGCGAAGGCGAACATACCGTTGAGTTTTTCCGGCATAGCCTCGCCGTCCCGCCGCCACAGCGCGAGCAGGACTTCCGTATCGCCACGGGTTCTGAAGGTATATCCCCCGGCTGAAAGTTCGTCCCGCAGCGCACGGAAGTTGTATATTTCCCCGTTGAACGCGACCGCAGTCGAGCCGTCGGGCGAGACCATTGGCTGGTGCGACATCGGCGGGTCGATGACGGACAATCGGCGAAAGCCGACGGCGCATCGTCCGTCGTCGCTCATAAAGTTACCGGCTTCGTCGGGTCCGCGATGGTCAAGACACCCGACCATCGTCTCAACAATCGCGGGATCCACCCGTCCGGTTCCGGTAAAAACATATTCGCCTGCAAACCCACACATTCAGCGATATTGTATCGCCCCGGCGCTTTTCTACAAACGGCGAATTTCGACGAGCCTTCCGGCAAGGACGGCATCGTCCAGAATGGACTCGGCGACGATCTCGGAAACGGCCCCGACCGAGCCGTTCCCGTTGGATCG
This sequence comes from Planctomycetales bacterium, assembly GCA_030592655.1. GTDB lineage: Bacteria > Planctomycetota > Phycisphaerae > SM23-33 > SM23-33 > JAUWNJ01. The sequence goes on from JAUVIQ010000146.1 coordinate 7,281, forward strand.
TTGTACGTCGAGTTCGTTATCGTCGGCAAGGGATCGAACGCTGTCAATCCAACAGGCCGTTATCTGACAGATTCGTTCTCTCGCAGCCATTGGGTTTGGTGATTCGCCGAACTGTTCCGACAGGGATAAATCGGGAAAAACCGATTGCATCCTCACAAATTTCCGTCGGATTGCCTCTTCCACCAGCGTTCGTGCCCGCTTGTCGAACGTTGCGTCCTGCCGGTCTGTTACCATACCGGACAACACTTCGGAAAGACGCTCCAACGCCTTTTCGGACAAGTCGTTATAAAACGCCAGTTTTCCTCTTCCATACGTGGTCGGGTACATTTTGCTCTCCTTATCCTTGCTGATATACTCCTTTCTACAATGGAGTTACGGGAGATAATCCCGGAACGCTCCGTGGGTTTGGCCTCCATGCAACCCTGTTGCCTGATACAGATAAATACCAGATTTCCGATTATTAATCGACCGCTGAAAAAACGTGGACGCGCACGGGGGTGCGCAGGGTGCGTATGGAACAAGGGATACGACTCTAAAAAATTTTTTCCTCACGCCAGGAGTGTTTGTTCGACTATTATTGTGGGTTCAGGGACTACACGAGAACACGAACTGACACAAACGGGAGGTTCAAGATTATGTCGAAGCATGAAATTACATCGCTGGAAGACATCTGGCCGATGCAGGCAGCCCTTAACGCGCGGACGGGTTTCGATACCGACGCGATGGGAAAAGCGCTGGCCGAAGACGAAAACAACGCCGAAGTGAGGCTTAAGGTCGGAAAGGCGCTGAAAAATTACATCGACGCGCTGGCCGACGAATGCCGGGAACTGCAACACTGCCTCGCGTGGAAGCACTGGTATAAGGAGGCCAAGGAAGGCCGGCAGTACGAATTGCAGGATTTGCAGAACGCCCGCGTCGAGGCCACCGATATGC
>JAUVIQ010000212.1 GCA_030592655.1 Planctomycetales bacterium
AACTACAATAGTCTCTGCCATGGTTTTCATCCCCATGATCTTTTCAACCTATGTATTTCCGTTCACCGCCGCCGGGCGAAAACCTTTCGCCCAGAGGATTTGTTTCCGTTCAATGAGTTTAGCGCGAACCTCGGTGAAGCCTGCATCGGTCAGCATTTGATTGATCTGGGCTGGACTGTAGTAGTCTTCATTCCAGAGTGTCTGGGCCAGGGAGCCTCGTGGGAACTCGATAATCAGTATTTCCCCGCCCGGGCGCAATGCACGATATGCTTCAGCCAGGATCGCTTCGGGGTGTTCCATCTCGTGAAGGGCCCACATCGAGATTACCGCGTCATTGACCCCGTCTTTGGCAAAGGCCAGGTGCCTGGCATCCTTGCGGATGCATCGAAACCGCCGGCCATCGGACGTATGGCGACGTTTCGGAAAACTCTTGCCTGATATATCGATACCGGTAACATGCTGGTGATATGTCCGGGCCAGATACTGCACCAACTCACATGCCCCACACCCGAAGTCGAGCACGCGACCGGCGAGGCGCAGTTCCCGGCCTATCCGTTTATGCAAACGCGGCTTGATCCGGTCGTATAAATTATCCGCCAATACATCTTGGCCCATATCGGTCTCACAACGTGATAATTCTGTCGGCCTGGCTGACCCAATCAGCCAATTCCGCCATGGTTGCCTCATTCGCGCCGGCGAAGTAAGGTTCGTTCTTATAGAGGCCGCACCTGGCCTTGCATGTCACGCATACCTTGACGGTTACACCCTTGGCACTAAGGTCTTTCAACATTTGCCCCAGGTCAAAGTAATCGTCCGGCGGCCTGGCTGCGTCACGGGCCAAGTCCACGGAGTCGTTCATTAGAAAAATCCGCACTTTCATGTCCGCGCTGAGGAGTTTGTCCGCAAGTCTCAGGCCGTTCCATGCAACATCTGTCCCATCGTACGGTTGGTGGTTGAATATGATCAGTGTGTTCACACCATGCTCCATTTTTATGTTATGAAAGCGGGCAGGTTCCCGTCGGACAACTGGAACTTCCCGACGAGCCGGACTTTGCGGCGAAGGTCGAAAAAGCCTTCTCGGTCCGGCTGGAACCACATTTCTCGCAAGCGTGGGCCTTTCTGCTGCCGACCTGTTCCAGAAACTCCGTTACGTGCCCGCATTTTTTACATTGATACTCAAAAATAGGCATCCGTATTCTCCAAAGTCTATGATGTTTGGACCTTTTCGGTAATCCTCTTCAGCAATCCCGTCAGTAGGGGCGTATAGTCGCTCAGAGCGTCGCATATCATCTCGCCGCGCGAGTACGCCTCGGCGATTTTTCTATCATCAGGTATCTCGGCGAGTATTTCGATACGATTCGTATCGCAATAAGACTGCGTCTGCCGGTCGCCGACGTCGGCGCGATTGATAACCACGCCAAAGGGCATCTTCAGGGCTCGAATCATCTCGACAGCCAGTTTCAGATCGTTCAGTCCGAAGGGTGTCGGCTCGGTAACGAGAAGCACGAAATCAGTATCTTTGACGCTTTCAATGACTGGGCAGGAAGTGCCCGGCGGGACATCGATAATCACCAGGTCCACATCGGGAGCGGCCGCCTTTACTTCTTTAATCAGCGGCGGACTCATCACTTCGCCGACATTCAGCAGGCCTTGTACAAATTGGATTTGACCGGCTTGTCCCGTTTCCAACTTTCCCATTTCGCGTGGGGTTTCGGTAATCGCATCGACCGGGCAGACCAGCGTACAGCCGCCGCAGGCGTGGCAAAGTTCGGGATAGACCAGCACCTTCTCGCCCACGCAGACAATCGCGCTGTACTGGCAAATCTCGCCGCACTTGCCGCAATGGATACACGCAGCCTCGTCCACCTCAGGAATCAGGTTGCCGATGGGCCTGCTCTCGGCGATTTGAGGTTTCAGGAAAATGTGGCCGTTAGGCTCCTCGACGTCGCAGTCGAGATATGCCACGCTTTGCCCGTTGCGTGAGGCCACACAGGCCAAGTTCGTAGCGACCGTCGTCTTGCCCGTGCCGCCCTTGCCGCTGGCGATTGCAATCTTCATTGAGTTGATTCCTTCACAGCCCTAATCTTCCTGTTCCAACTGCTTTATTCGTTCCTGAATTAACTGCATCTGTTGGCTCATTGCCTCTGTCTGCTGCTTCAGCATGTCCAGTTCGTCGTCCTTGGTCAGACCCTGGGCCGGCTGTTGCGGCACCGGCGCAGGTCCCTGGTCAAAAGCAGCCCCCATGCCTCCTCCGCCGCCACGTCCCATTCCGCCGCCTCTACCTTGGCCCATTCCACGTCCCATGCCCATTCCTCTACCCATCATCGGAGGCTGCTGCAAACCTGCCGGCTGGTCAGGGACCGCCCCCGGCGTACCGGCTATGCCGGACTTGCTGGCTACATTAGGCTGGCCGGCGGCGTTCAATTGACCGGCCTTGAACTGTTCAACCACGTCTGCGACTGTGCCGCTGCATCCGATAATCACCTCGATACCGGCAGCAGAAAGCGTCTGATACGCATTGGGTCCGCAATTGCCCGTCAGGACAAACTGCACGCCCTTTCCCGCCATCAGTTGGGCCGATTGGATACCGGCACCGCCGCCCAACATCATGTTGGTATTTTCCAAGGCTTCAAACTTCATGGTGTCGGTATCAACAATCAGAAAATACGGACACGGCCCAAAACGAGGATCGACTTTCGCATCCAATGACGGTTCTGTCGCGGTAATCGCTATGTTCATTGTCATTCCTTTCCGGTAAGCGCACTAACCGTGGCTGGACAGCATCCGCTGCCGCCCCGGTTGTGCCGGCTATTGCGGTGTCGGCTATTCGGTTTTTTCGGAAGCCGCTGCCTGGAGTTCTTCGATTCGCTTCCTGATTTCTTCCAGTGCGTTTCCGAAGTACTCGGCCTGGCCTTTGAGCGCGTCCAGTTCCTGCTCGACTGCTTGAGTCGGGTCAAACTGTGCGCCGTATGGCGTCGGATACGCCGGCGGAGCGCCGTATGCGGGAACACCCATCCCCGCGCGCTGCCAGCCGGTCAGTCCGGTCGCGTAAAACTGATTGCGCCGACCCCAACCACCGCCGCCTCGACCCCGGCCAAAACCGCCGAAGCCTCGTCCGCCATAACCTCGTCCGAAACCCGGATTCATAAATCCGGGAACCGGATACCCTGCGCAGTATCCCGCTGCGCGTCCTGTCATCGAGCCCATTCCTGAAGGGCCTGTTCCATCTCCACCTGGCATAATTTTACTCCTTTCTGCAAGTTAGAATAAAGTTTCTTACCTGTTTCTTCCGCGTCCAACACCGCGACCTTGTCCCTGTCCCTGACCGCGACCTTGTCCTTGTCCGCGGCCTGGCTTTCGTCCCCGGCCTTGGCCCTGACCCTGATCACCACCGCAGGGTCCAAGCCCTCTACCGGTTCGTGATCCCTTACCTGTCGGTCCTGTTCCGTCACCTTGTGGCATAATGAATCTCCTTTCACCTATATCCAATGTCCTTCGACGTTTGCCTTGCTGACGCATTCGAGTTCACCGTTCTTGAACTGCTCGACGGTCTCGGCCACCGTTCCGGCCGCGCCGATATAGACCTTGACGCCGCCGGCCTGGAGCGTGGCGAAGGCCTTCGGTCCCGTATTACCGGTAATCACCGCTTCGACGCCGAGATCGACCACGTTTCGCCCCGCCTGGATTCCCGCGCCTTGAACGGCATTGAGGTTCTGGGAATTGTCGTGCGCGGAAAACTCGCCCGTTTCGGTATCCGCAACTACAAAGTATTTCGCCCTGCCGAATCTGGAATCGACCAGGCTGCTAGGTTCCGCTCCCTGCGATGTTACAGCCACTTTCATGGTAAATCTCCTTAAGTTCTGAATCCGCCACGTCCACGCCCACGTCCGCCGCGTCCCCTGCCCAAACCGCCGCCTCTGCCACGCCCGCCTCTGAACGCCGCGGGTATAACCGGGCCTCCCTGGATCAGGAGCGCTTGTCCTTGCGTGAGGAACCGGGCAATTTTACCACGGGCCGACGCCAGTATCCGCGTTACGGTCGGGCGGGAAACGCCCATCCGACCGGATACCGCCTCCTGGTCCAAACCTTCACCGTCGATCAGGCGAATCGCCTCGAACTCATCCATTGTAAGGTTGACCCACTCAAGAGCGCCGGCGGGTACGCCAGCCGGTTTATAGACCGTTACGACCGGTTGACCTGACACTATCCGTTGTAATCTGGGCCTGGGCATAGCTATCTCGTTATGAACCTACGTTCATAATAACATCGGTTCAGAGGCTTGTCAACCTGGAATGATAATTTTTTTGTGGACGGTGTACTGTCGGAATGGCGCTGGACAAAGTCGGTTGGAGCGATATAATTCGAAGCGTCGGCCAGGGTAACTCGCAGGTTTGCTGTAACCGGCCTGCTGCTTGGTCCTGGAGAAAGGCCCATAGGGTTGGTTTCCGATGCGGGCGTAATTCAGTGGTAGAATGCCGGCTTCCCAAGCTGTCCCTTTCATACGTGTAACGCCTTATAGATAATGGGGAAACGTGAAATTCACCGAATTACGGTGATTTATTCGCCGCAGAATCGCCGTAAGATGAATTTTTTTTAGATTTTTCTTGGACGACCTCTCCGCCTTACCGTGTCGCCGTTTGCAGCGACTCTGTCCAACTCTTTCCTATCAAACGCAAGATGCCCGCCGATCTTCTTAGGCCGCAGCGTGCCCTTCTTAATCGGCCGTTGCAGCGCCATGCCAGGGCGCGCCAAGCCAAGCCGGTCAAGGCCAAGGTAGACAATGGCCTCGTGCGACCAGTAGATTGGTGCTCTGGCCGAGTCAGGTTGTATATTTGCCTTTTTCACGGTAGATTGCAGCGGTTATACGTCATAATCGCTCGCCTCTACGGTTTCCCTGCTGCCGAAAGTGTTTGGCCTTCCTGAGAACCGTTGCGGTAAACCGATATCCCATCGGGAGATGGAGAACCCACGCTCCGAAATGTAATGCCTGATAGCACATTGCGGTCAGTCCTGAAGAATCACATGCGGAAAGATACATTTCTCAAT
>JAUVIQ010000149.1 GCA_030592655.1 Planctomycetales bacterium
CCGCTGAGAAAGGATAAAACCAATGGCTGATACACAGACAGCAGAAGCAGAAACAACAGAACAAACCGAACAGGCTCCGGAAGCGAACGATGATTCCGTGCAGGTGCAGGAAGCGGACCTGCCCGAATCAGCCGACAAACCCGCCGGCGGGGGCAGCGGGCAGATCGACATCCTCCTGGATTCGACAATGCCGGTATCGGTTCAACTTGGCGAAGCCAGCATCCAGGTGCAGAAACTGCTCCAGATGGGTCCCGGATCGGTATTGAAACTCGACAGAAAGGCCGGCGAGCCGGTTGATGTATTCCTGCGAGGGACCAAATTCGCCACGGGACAACTGGTCGTCGTAGGCGAACACATCGGCGTACGCATAAAGGAAATACTCTCAACGGAAGCAGAACAGGACAACGGCGAAGAGGGGTAAAAATCGCTCATTCGTAAAGTGGGTAGGCTGGGACGAAGTCCCACCTTACAAAACTTCGTCCCAGCCTACCCACTAGAACCTAGCAAATCCTTGACGCAGATCGGCCGTTTAGCCATAATATCATCACTAGGCAAGTTTTGGTAAAACCGCAGGCGATGTGAGCCAAACACTTTACTTTGGGGACCCGTGTAACGTGGTCATGAAAGCGGCAAATCTTTGTGATATACAAAAGGGAGGCGATCATCTTCTTTTTGCCGACGAAGAGTGCGATGATGCTGATGTAAAAAACACGGTACTTGATCGGTGCATTTTTGATAATGTAGGCCTTAAGCAGGCACGGTTTTCTGGTGGCGCGGTAACGCATTGCAGGTTCGAAGATTCGTATTTGCGACACTGCATCTTTGGCCAAGTTGACTTTACCGGAACAATATTTACTAACTGCAATCTTGCCGCCGCTTCTTTTGCTGGTAGCAAGCTCTGGTATACACAGTTTGTTCGCTGCCAATTAAACTATAATGAAATACTCCAAAGTCTCCCAACAGAAGTCAATCTAAGGAAACAGTTGCTTCGGTCGTTACGGGTAAACGCAGTTGACATGGGCGAAAAGCATATAGCGAATAGAATCTTGTTACTCGAACTCAAGGCCGAGAGGGAAGAACACTACAAGATCTTTACTTCTTCAAATAGTTACTTCAGGGACAATTATGATGTCATTCAACGCTTCCAGTCACTTGGAGGATGGATTGCTCATCACCTTCGATCATCCATATGGGGATATGGATTACGATTGAACGCACTCTTTCGAACAGCGGTGATTGTGATTCTTTCTTGTGGTTTGGCTTATTGGTTAACGGGAGCTAAGTTCTATGTTCCACATACTTCTTCACGGGAGACTATTTCCTTCCTTCAAGCACTATATTTCAGTGCGATTACCTTTGCGACATTAGGCTTCGGAGACTTTTCTCCCGCAGACTGGACTGCACAATTACTGGCTGCGATTGAAAGTCTCTGCGGCTGCATTTTCCTTGGTTTTCTCGCGGCTTCGGTATATAGGCGTCTAGCAAGGTAGCACCTCTAATCGTGCGACTTCCAGATTGCGTAAAATCTGTTATCCTTTTCGGTTCCCAAGCAAGAGGAGATGCGAACAGTGAATCCGACAAAGACATCTGCGCTTTTGTTGCAAAGTTACAATATTCAAAGTTATCGGAACTGCGCGAGGAGATTTCGCAAAAATATGCTACCTCATCAGATTCTGTGTGTATTTATCCAGTCCCAATGGTTCAAACAATGGCGAAAGCCGGTTCGCTTTTCCTCTGGCACCTACGACTTGAAGGAGTAATATTGCATGACCCCGACGGATTCGCCAAAAACGCCTTGTGTAATTTAAAACCGTACGAAAATCACACCACAGACCTTGATATTTATCAGAAAATGCTGGAGGGGGTCAAAACGGACTTCTTGAATGACAAGGTTTTGACAGAAGTAGATCTGCATGTGCTGCATGTCATCGTCAGAAACACCTGCATGGTTCTCACTACTTTGTCGGGCCTTCCGGTATTTGGGCGGTTTTCTGCATATCAAAGGGTGCTCAATCTGTTTCCTAAATTACCTCTTGATCACTCATCTTATGATGAGCTATGCCGGTGGCATATACTCTACATTCGTGGGCATAATCAATTCTACACACTTCCGAGCTCCAAACGTTGCCGCGAATTATTGGCTACCGTGAACAGGACGCTCACATTCGCCCGGAGTATTATCCTGTGAAGCATTATGTAGACAGTATGCTAAATTGCGCAAATGAACTTATTATAAGTCACCCTAATCTAGGCTACGTTACAAGGGTTGACATTGAACGATGTCTTTTCGTAACTGCAAAGGCACTTGCTTCTAAATACCTCAATTATGACTTACAGAGCTTCACCGTCACGTCCCGAGAAAATATTAAGGATCTTATAGGTGAATTAAATGTACCGCAAAAAGTTAACCAGGCGATCATGCTAGCCTTTGAACTCAGGGGTGTTCTTTCAAGCCTATCAAGTGGTGATCCATACGAAGAATGGGAGATAACAGGAGAAATCTTCGAGGGAAGGACTGAAGCAATTCACTTTTTCGCTAAGCGTCTCCGAAAATATGCCGAGAGCATTCTCTCCATCGTAGATTTATAGATCTTGAGTTAAGGGGGTTAAGGGACAAACGTATTATCTCTTATCAACCTTATCTTTCGCCCTGGAAAATAGGGCCTGATTTGCTCCAAAACAGTAGTAAATGTAAAGTTTTTCGACGTTTTTTCGTTCTGCGCGTCTGATTCTTTCGCGTCAAACACTCCATAAGAGGTATTTTATTGCGAAAATCGCCTAAAATGCCCTGAAAATAGGGGTTTTTGACTCTGGCACGGTATGTGCACCTCTTACGGGATATGAAGACTGCGCATACATCGTCTAAACATATTCCCCCCGCAGTGCGGGGGGCTTTTGCGGGTATCGTGATAATCGTGCTGCTGATGGCGGGAAATAACTCACCTGCCTCAGACACCACCGCTACTACCACCTCAACGCCGACGACCACAACTTCTGCACCGACCACTACTTCGGCGCCGGCTACAACTTCCGCACCGGCAGGGTTCAAAAAGCCGGGGTTTCTGAAAGTCAAGCCTTATGACACTTCCAAGTTGATGTGGCAAATGCTGGCTGCGATGGTGGTAATCCTGGTCATCGGCGTGCTGGCTTACGTCGTCGTCAAGCGGGTGTTGCCTAAAATCGGTCAGACCACCGGAAAACGCATCTCTCTTCTGGAAACCGTCTATCTCCAGCCCAAGAAGGCATTGCACCTGATACAGGTCGGCTCCCGAAAACTCCTTATCGCCAGTTCGCCCGAAGGACTGGTCAGGCTCGACGACGTAACCGACGCAATAGGCCCCGATTACGCCGAAACCGCCCAGCGAATCGAAGACGCGGAAAAGGCGAGCGAAAACAAGCAAGACGCCGCAAAATGAACACTTTATCCCGAAAAGCAGTGTTGGTTCTTTTGCTGGTCATGTCGGCCGGCGGCGGTGAGGTTTTCGCCCAAGCTGCGGACGCTCCGACGGACAAGCCCAAAAAATCGTCTCTTCCGACTCCGCAGGAAGTGCTGAATCTTGTCGATAAGGCCACCTCCGGCACCAAAGAACCAGGCGAAGCGGGAAAAGAGGCCAAGCCCGGCGACTGGTCTGCCCCGGTGAAACTGGCGGTCGTATTCGCTATCCTGGCCATTCTTCCGAGTCTGCTGGTGATGATGACGTCGTTCACGCGGATCATCATCGTTCTGTCGTTCCTTCGCAGGGCGATGACCACGCAGAACATTCCCCCGACAATCGCCATAATCGGACTGGCGCTGTTCCTGACGCTCTTTACGATGGCGCCGACGTTCACGCAGATTAACGTACAGGCAATCCAGCCTTACATGAACGACCAGATGAAATTCCCCGATATGTGCGCCAAAGCCAACAATCTGCTGAAGGTTTTCATGTACCGCCAGACCCGTCCCGAGGATCTTGAGTTGTTCCTGGAAATGGCCGGTACCGAACAACCCGAATCGGTGGAAGACATTCCGTCGCACATAATGATCCCGTCCTTCGCAATCAGCGAGTTTCGCAAGGCCTTCGAGATGGGCTGTCTAATCTTCATTCCGTTCCTTCTGATTGACCTTGTAACGTCGGGCATCCTGTTGAGCGCGGGTATGATGATGCTCCCGCCGGCGATGATTTCGCTTCCTTTCAAGATAATCCTGTTCGTGCTGGTTGACGGATGGCGGCTTATGGCGAACACACTGATAACGAGTTTTAATTGAGGCGCATGAAATGGACGCTGATCTGGTTCTGTTTATAGGTCGAAGGGCGATGGAAACGGCGATGCTTATGGCAGCGCCGGTGCTGGTAGTAGCGTTAGTCATTGGTGTTGTCGTCGCTATGATCCAGGCGGTTACTTCCATTCGCGACATGACGATGGGGCTGGTGTTGAAAATTGCCTGCATCGGTATCACCCTGCTTATCTGCGGCGGATGGATGCTGCAGGTTGCCGTCGGATTCACCTCGGAGATATTCAACCACATGCAGGCTGTGGGATTGGGGCAATAACATTGGACGAGTGGATTTCCATTTTGTTGCCGTTTGTTCTGCTCATGGCGAGAGTCGCGGGTTTCATGCTGGTCAGTCCGATTTTCGGATGGCGGGCTGTGCCGATGGTCGTGCGAGGCGGCACGGCTGTGCTGATTACCGTGTTCTTCGCCGCGATCATGCCCCCGCCCGTCAATGCCGCCGGTACGAACTGGCTATGGGCGGTTGTGCTTATCGGAATCGAGACCACGATAGGACTGGCTTTGGGACTGGCGGCGAGGTTGATATATTCAGCCATTCAGCAGGGCGCGTTGATAGCCGCCCAGCAGATGGGCTTCGCCGATGCCGGAATTATCGACCCGGTTTCCGGCGCTCAATCGCGTCCGCTTTCGGCGTTGTTCGAGATGCTTTTCGCGCTGCTTTTCCTGGCGGCGGGCGGACATCACATCCTTCTGGTGATACTGGGGCGAAGTTTCGTCGCGTTCCCAGCCGCGTCCGGAATAGACATATCCGCACTGACCGAAGGCGTCGTAAGGGCCGGTTCGGCGATGCTTCTGTTCGCGTTGAGGTTCGGCGCGCCGATGCTGGGCGGGTTCCTGATAATGGCGGTGATGCTGTGCATCCTGGCGAAAGTCCTCCCGGAAATGAATATCCTGCTGGCGAGTTTCCCGCTCCGCGTGGGAGTCGGGCTGTTCCTGGCAGCGGCAATTATGCCTTCACTGAACGCATTTACGATAGAACTGGCGAGGTGGATGAGTAAATACCTTATCGCGTAGGACAAGGAACCGACTGAAATGCCCGACAAGGGAGCATCGGAAAAAACTGAAAAGGCGACGCCTGATCGTCTGAAAAAGGCCAGGGCTGAAGGGCAGATTCCCCAGAGTCAGGAAGTTCCGTCGGCCCTGATGATCGGATCGCTTCTGCTGCTGCTTGGATTGATGGCAGGTCGGCTTTACCAATGGTTCGTCACACAGTTGTCCGGCGGCTTGTCGCTGCACGTGTCCGGCTCGATAGACAACGAGGCGTTCGCGGAACTAATGTACTCCAGCGGCGCATCCTGCCTTACCATCCTTGCGCCGTTCCTGTTCGTAGCCGGTGGAGTGTCGATTCTCGGAAGCATGGCGGCTGGCGGATGGGCGTTCTCGCCGAAGGCGATCCGCCTGGACTTCTCGCGTATCTCACCGATAAAAGGGTTCAAAAACCTCTTCGCCATGAAATCGCTGGTGAAGTTGCTCGTTTCAATGGCCAAACTCGCCGTACTCCTGATAATCGCATGGAAGTACATCGGCGGGCGTATGGATGACCTGCTTGGGCTTCAATGGGCAACGCCGGACGCTACGTTACACGCCATTGCCGGTTTTATTTTCGGCCTGACCGGAAGGATCGTTGCGGCGCTTGTGGCTATTGCCTGCGCGGACCTGCTCTATCAGCGGTGGAACTACAAACGCGAACTGCGAATGACCCGACAGGAAGTCAAGGAAGAACACAAGCAGCACGAGATCTCCCCGCAGATCAAAGGCAAAATTCGTGCGATGCAGATAGCGATGTCACGCAAGCGAATGCTCCAGGATGTCCCGACCGCAGACGTGATCATAACCAACCCGACACACTACGCCGTCGCACTTCGTTACGATACCGGCGATATGGCGGCCCCGCTGGTGGTGGCAAAGGGCACTGATTTCCTGTGCACGAAAATCAAGGAAATAGCCGCTGAAAACAACGTCCCAATCGTCGAAAAACCCGAACTCGCCAGAACGCTATACGCCACAGCCAAAGTCGGACAAACTATACCCGAAGCACTGTTCGTCGCCGTGGCCGAAGTGCTGGCGATGGTGTACAGGATGCGAAAGAAAAATCGACTCAGTAAAAAATAATGGCTGTTGAATCTGAAAATACGTCTGAATCTTCATCGTTGTCCCTGACGCCCAGCCCGATGAACAGGCTGATGGCGCACAGCGACGTCATCTTTGCAATCGGCGTGGCTGTGGTGCTGGCAACGTTGCTGATTCCCATGCCGACGTTCATGCTGGATATACTGCTGGCATGCAGTATCGCCGTGGCGCTGGCGACGCTGATGGTAGTGCTTTCAGCCAGGGAATCCATCGAACTTTCGACGTTTCCTTCGCTGCTCCTGTTCGTAACGCTGTTTCGCCTGTCGCTGAACGTAGCCTCTACCCGCCTGATCCTCCTCCAGGGCGACGCCGGCGCGATTATCAGAACCTTCGGCGACCTTGTGGTCGGAGGAAGCCTGGTTATCGGGCTGGTAATCTTCCTGATCCTGGTGGTAATCCAGTTCGTCGTAATCACCAAAGGTTCCGAGCGAATCAGCGAAGTGGCGGCAAGGTTCAACCTCGACGCCATGCCCGGTAAGCAAATGGCAATCGACGCGGACCTCAACGCCGGACTTATCGGGGAAGAAGACGCACGCAAGCGACGCGAAAAAATCGTCCGGGAAAGCGAATTCTACGGAGCAATGGACGGTGCGAGCAAGTTCGTCCGAGGAGACGCCATTGCCGGACTGATTATCACGGCTGTCAACCTCGTCGGCGGATTCGCCGTCGGGCTTAGCGGTGGTTTAACCGCCGCCGAAGCCGTCAAAACCTACGCCATCCTCGCTATCGGCGACGGCTTGGTTTCGCAAATACCGGCAGTGATCATCTCCACGTCAGCCGGTTTCCTTATCAGTAAAACCTCCACAAAAAGCAGCATCAGCCAGGACCTTGTCCACCAGATGATGGCAAGGTCCAAGCCGTTCGGTATCGCCTCGTTCCTGCTGGGGGCAATGATCTTCGTACCGGGCTTCCCAAAATTACCGTTTATCGTACTATCGATTGGTTCGGCTTTGGTGTGCAGAGCGCTGAGCCGGCGAGAACGGGAAGCGAAAGAGGTAAAACCGAAACAGACGGATCAGCCAACCGAAGCGCCGGTGGAAGAACTTCTGGACGTTGACAGGCTTTCCATCCAGGTCGGCGCAAGACTGATTAAGACGGTCGATCCGCGTCGTCAGAACAGTCTGTCCCACCGCATCTCGCCATTGCGACGGAAATTCGCACAGGAATACGGGATCGTTCTTCCGCTCATCAGGCTACGGGATAACGTGTCGCTTGAGCCAAACGCTTACGAAATCCGCCTGCACAACCATGTAATCAGTTCCGGTCGGCTTGAACCGGAGAAACTCCTGGCGATGGACCCCGGAACCGTCCAGAATGAAATCGCAGGCCAGGCTACGCAGGAACCCGTGTTCAATCTCCCGGCTCTATGGATCGAGAACGACCAGAAACAGCAGGCTGAGATGAGCGGATACACCGTTGTCGATCCCGAATCGGTGCTGGTAACGCACTTATCCGAATCGCTCAAGCGTCACGCATACGAATTACTAAGCCGCGACGACGTCCAGAAACTCGTGGATCGTCTGCAGGATAAACAGCCTACGCTTGTCAACGAGGTCGTCGGCGAACGGGTATCCATAGGCCTGCTCCAGCGAGTGCTCCAGAACCTCCTGCGAAACGGTATCGCCATCC
>JAUVIQ010000067.1 GCA_030592655.1 Planctomycetales bacterium
CCAGCAGTCGCCGCATCATCCCCAAGGCGTCGGAAGCGGCGCGAAGTGCGTCGGCATCGACCTGCGGACGATTCGCCAACGCCGACAATCCGCCCGACCATTGACAACTCAAAGCCGATGCCCCCAGCGGCGTGGATACCTTGCGTAATGCCGAGAGAACCTCCTCGGTGATGGCGGGATTTTCCAAACCCGGCGCTGAAAGCGCCAGCGTCGGATCGGCTTGACAATCAGAAACTATACGTGCGCCTCGCTCGGACAAAAGCGACAGGATTCTCCGCGCGACGTGCGGCCCTCCGTGAATATTAATCTCGACAGTTTCGTTCGCGAGCATCGAAACAATCGCCTCGTCGAGCACCTCGTTACCATCGACGATCCGCCCCAGCGCCAAGCCCCCCCGCCTGCCGGTCGATGACCTTGGGCGAAAGATTTCACCGATTATTCTTTCGGTTTCAGGTCCTGTCAGGATGATGACGGCGATTCCGCCGCGAGCGGGCGACGTAACCAGCGATGCCTCCGTATGGACTCGCCGTGGCGAGGATGTCATCGTCGGCGCGTTCATTTCTGAACGTCCCGGGCGGAAAGTCCCACCCCCAGCAGCGTCAGGTCGGGAACGACGGCGCTGACGATATCGAAATCGGCTCCGATAAGTTCGGCGTCGCCGCCGGTAAGGATTACTTCGGGCCAGACGCCCAGTTCTGTTGCGTAGGATTCGACAAGTTCCCGTAAGGCTCCGCGTGCGCCGGTAACTATCCCGCCGATAATGGCCTGGCGAGTGTCGAACCCGAAAACCCAGCCGGGGTTTTCCAACACTACTTCCGGCAGTGCCGACGTGCCTTTCGCCAGAGCGTCGGCGGACAGGCCAAGCCCCGGCAGGATCGCCCCGCCGAGGAAAACGCCCTCGTCATTAACGCAGTCGATAGTAATGGCCGTGCCGAAGTCGGCTACGACGCAGGCGCTGCCGAGGCGGTGATACGCCATCGCCGCTGCGCATAGCCGGTCGGTCCCGATATGCTCCGGCTCGGGCAGATTCGTCTCTATCGGCAGCGGCAGGTCCCGCCCGACCACAAGAACCTTCTCATCGAGCGCAGCAGCGGCTGATTCCAGAACCGCCAGATACTCTACCTGGACCGAACAGGCAGCGATTTGCGACGGCTTGGGACACTCGGACCATAAATCTGCCAGTGCGTCGCCGAGATCATCGACAGCAACCCGCCGGACATGCGTAATCTCCTCATCAATCACGCACCCCATCGCAATCCGCGAATTACCGACATCACACGCAAGAATGGATTTTGTCTTACTCATATGTTTTTTTCTTTCCCTAAACCCTGGCTCATGAATGCCACAGAAAAATGCAAACAGCGGCTATGATACATAGCACCACGCCGAGAATTCTAAATGCGGTGGGCGGCGAACTCTGCGTTACCCATCCCCACTTTCCTACAATTATGAACTCTAAATTTTCGGCGAAGAAAAACGACACCGCGCCGAAAAACGCCAACAACGGACCTGCATCTTGTCCAGGCCATGCGCCAAAACGCCACGACAAAAATGCCGCCAGAACTGTAACGGCAATAACTCCGAGAATTCTAAGCCCAATGCGTAACATGGTATCGACGAGACTGTTTCTTCTTTTCCCTAGTCCCTAATCCCAAGTCCCTAGTCCCTGTCTTTAAGCACTTTCCATATCCGTTCGGTTAGTTTATCGAGTCCTTTTCCGGTAATGGCTGATATGGCGATGACATCGCATTCGATGGCATCGGTGAATCGCTTCAGGGCCTCTTCGCTGTCGGTCAGGTCCATTTTGTTTGCGACGACGATCTGAGGTTTTTCAGCCAGTTCCGACGAATATTGCCGCAGTTCATCATTGATTGTATGGTAATTTTTGACGGCATCGCCCGTCTGCGGGCAGATATCGATGATATGCACCAGGATTGAGGCCCGCTGGACATGTCTGAGAAACTCCTCGCCCAGACCCACGCCACGGTGTGCGCCTTCGATAAGCCCCGGAATATCAACCATGACGAACCGCCGATGCCCGGAGAGTTCCACGATTCCGAGAACCGGCTCAAGCGTAGTGAACGGATAATCAGCCACCTTGGGCCTGGCGGCGGATAGTCGTCGCAGGAGCGTGCTTTTACCGGCGTTCGGCAGACCTGCAAGCCCGACATCGGCGACGAGTTTGAGTTCCATGTGAAGCCGGCGGGTCTGACCGGACTCGCCCGGTACGGCTTCGCGGGGGGCCTGGTTGGTCGATGAGGAAAAATGGACGTTTCCTTTCCCGCCATGTCCGCCTTTTGCGACGCAGACCTTTTGGCCTTCTTCGGCGAGGTCTTTGAGCACCACGCCATGCTCGGCATCGTGGATAATCGTTCCGGGCGGGACGCGAACGACGACGTCGATACCGTTGCGTCCGTGGCATTTTTGGCCCATGCCTCTGCCGCCGTGGGTGGCTTTCCAGTGGTGTTTGCCGGCAAGGTGATAGAGGGTGTTGACAGAAGGGTCAGCCAGGCAATAGACGCTCCCGCCGTTTCCCCCGTCTCCCCCGTCCGGGCCGCCATGAGGGACAAATTTCTCGCGCCGGAAACTCACACACCCGTCCCCGCCGTTACCGGCGATTACCATAATGTCAACTTCGTCTAAAAACATTTCAATTTTCAATTTTCAATTGTCAATACGGGACGAATACACCGGAGGCGCACAACTCAATTGGAAATTGAAAATTGAAAATTGGAAATTGTCAAACGATGTCCACGAAGCGTCCGCGAAAGCGAACGCATCCGTCGCTTTTGGCAAACAGCGTGTTATCGCGTCCCATTCCGACGTTGACGCCGGGTTTCTTGGGCGTTCCGCATTGACGAACGATAATCGTACCGGCCAATACCGTCTGCCCGCCGAAACGCTTGACGCCTCGATTCTGGGCGTTCGAGTCGCGGCCGTTACGAGAAGAACCTTGTCCCTTTTTATGTGCCATTTCCTACCTCAATAATCATCTAACCAAATCGCTGACAAATCCCTCATCCAACCGCACGTATTCTACAATCATAACGATGCGGCGTCAATCCCCTCTTTTTTACCGCATCACCCATTTCTTTTCGCGGAGTTTCGGTGTGTTTCGGTTTCTGGCAGAAGCCTCTCCGGGAAGGAAGTACCACAGGTCCAGCGTTTTGGAGAGAATCATTTCGGTTTTAGTTACCTTTTTCTCTTTTCCGTTCTCATCGGTAACGGTAACGGTGATGGGTTTTGGCAATTTGATTTTCGCCCGCTCTCCGCTCAATCCCGCGACAAATACGTCGAAACCGCGGGCTTTGTGGTCAAAATCCCTCCATATCGCCACGCCGTCTTTTGCGTTATCGGTTCCCTGGAGTATCTTTCCGGTAATAAAGGCCATATCCGTCAGTAGTGGATTATTGTGGCGTTTTTTAATGGTATTGAATACCCCGACGGGAATCCGTTCGCCGCCCCGAAGGACCTCGCCGGTATCGGTGTACAGGCAGAATTCCGGTACGAAGATACGGTCTGCGCTGCTTCGGTTGGTTACCGTGTAAAGCATGTACCAGAAGGTTCGCTTTTCCTTCCATTCGGGTAGTTGGATCGTCATCGGCTGGGGCGTTTCGTACTCGAATTCCAATTCCCAACTTCTCGCCACTACGCCGGGTTTGGGAACCGGTTCGGCCGAGGCAGTCAACAACGCAAAAACCAGACACGATGCCGGAATCGCTGCGAAGTATCTCACTATGAAAACTCCTTATATCGCCGGACAGATTGTCGATTGCACATGACCAATTGTCAAACAACAAATTTTCAGGAATTTACAGGTAACGCCGGAGGCGCCCCGAAGGGCAATATCCGCTCCAGCCCCACCTTCAATGAGAATTCAGAAGAAAAGGTGCTCGCCTACCGCTTTTTAACGGTGGCCTTTGTCGCTCCTGTTGAGATGCCGCCATCGACGAGCAGCGTCTGGCCGGTGATGTATTCGCTTGCGTCGGAGGCGAGAAAGACCACCGCACCGTCCAGGTCTCGTGGCTGACCCGGACGCTTCAGCGGTATCCGGTCACAGATGTATTCGACCCACTCGGCACTCTCGTATAACACCGCGTTCTGGGCGGTCTTGAACCAGCCCGGCGCAAGGCAGTTGACCGTGATGCCGCTCGCGCCCCAGTCGTCGGCAAGGCTCATTGTCAGCTGCCTGATTCCGCCCCGACTGGCGCAGTAAGGCGCCAGTCCGGCATATCCAGCCACGCACGTAACCGAGCCGATATTGATGATCCGCCCGTACCGCTGGGGGATCATCTTCTTCGCAACCGCCTGGGCTACGAAGAACGGGCCGCGAAGATTGGTGTCGAGCACGAGGTTCCAATCGTCCCACGTAACATCGATAGCCGGTTTGCGTACGTTGCATCCGGCGTTATTGACCAGGATGTCAATCCTGCCATAAGCGGCGAAGGCCTCTTCGACGGCGCGCTGAATGCTGTCGTATTCCCGCACGTCGAGTTTAACCGCCACAGCCTTTCGGCCAATCGATTCGATTTCCTCCTGAAAGCCCTTGAGCCTGTCGCGATCACGACTCGTGATAACCAGATCGGCCCCAGCCTGGGCCAACGCACGACCCATGTACTGTCCCAGGCCGCGACTAGCGCCGGTAACAATGGCTGTCTTGCCGGTAAGATCGAACAGATTCTTGTCCATAATTCAGTGCTCCTTGAAAAAGGGGGCGGGAGTCTTTTTCCTACGGCGATAGAATAACCTTCATCAATCCGGGTTCCTTGTTATACAGGCGCTCGAACCAGTCCGCCCCTTCAGCCATTGGAGCGACGGCGCTGATAATCGGTTCGACGTTAACCTGCCCCCGCGCGATCATGTCAAGACAGGCTGGGTATTCACCACAGGACGCGCAGGAGCCGTTGATGGTAATTTCTCTTGTAACCGCAGTTTGCAAAGGCAGTTCGACAGTGGGCGAAAGGTTGCCGACCAGCGTCAGTGTTCCGCCTTTTCGGAGGGAACTTATGGCTGTATTCAGTGTCGCCGTGATACCGACGACTTCAAAGGCTGCATCGGTGCCCCGTCCTGCGGTGTGCTCGGCGACCTTTTGCGGAACGTTGCAGGCATCGGGACTGACGGCAATGTCGGCTCCGAGTTTGCGGGCGAAGTCCAGTTTGTCCTGCTCAAGGTCCACGGCGATAATCAGCCCACAGCCGGCCGATCGCAAAACCTGGATAAGTAACAGTCCAATCATCCCGGCCCCTACTACCACGACAGTATCGTTCAGCGCCAAACCTGTGCGCTCGACGGCTTGAACAGCCACCGACAGCGGCTCGACCACAGCCGCGTGCTCGAACGACAGACCCTCCGGCAGACGATAGAGAATATGCTGCGGAACGGCTATGTATTCGGCGAACGCGCCGTCTCGTCGGTATTCGTCGCATGAGACGCCCAGTACGCGGCGGTTGTCGCAGAGGTTTATCCGCCCAGCCCGACAGAAATGACATTGCCCGCAATAAATCGTCGAATCGAAGGTAACGCGGTCTCCGACCCGCCAGCCGGTTACGTCCGCGCCGACCTCGGCGATTACTCCGGCAGCCTCATGGCCCATGATAATCGGCGGGATGCGCCGACCGGTCCCGCCGTCCATACCGTGAACGTCGCTGCCGCAGATACCGCTGGCCTTGACCTCGATCAACACCTCGGCCGCCCCGATTTGCGGGTCGGGCACATCCGCATATTCAAACCGGTTGTATTCCTTCAGCACCAACGCTTTCATAAAACCGTTTCCCTTACGAGGCAGGCCGCAAATTCAAACGTCGAATATCTTCCCCGGATTGAGAATGTTGTTCGTAGGCCGAACCGTCTTGCAGCATCTTGAAAGAGACCTACTCGGCCGATAACCGCTCCCGACATTCCTTCTGACGCTGAACGAGTTGTTCGTATTTCTTGTCCCAGTAGATGAGTTGCTCTTCCGTGGTCATCCCCTTAAGCCTTTCCTGAACCCGTTTCGCCCCCTGCCGTTTCATCTCAACACAATCAAATGTCTTCGTCTTCATATTCGATCACCTCCCGAGGGGAGCAGATAGCGATTTCCGTAAATTCATTCTGCCTGTTTACTGTATTATACAAGGGAATCTTATCGAAGTGAACAATGTGTTTGAAGTTCCAGCTTACTATTACCGAACATTCGCTGACGGTGGCAATTGCAACATGTAAAGCATCATCGGAAGATTTGTCCGTCAGAATGCCGGAAGATAAATACGCAGCCTGTAATCGGGTTGCTTCGGCAGTGATTCGCACAAGGTCTGCGCCACCTGTAATTTCGTCGAGAAGCCGTTGTACTTGCTCGGGCGCAGCTGCCAGTTCATCCTGAACCAGAGGTGAAAGAACCAAGCGAAAACGCCCCTCAAGAACTTGGCGAAAGAATTGTTGGCTGGGCTTGGAAAACTCTTCATCAAAAGCGCCACCAAAAACAGATGTATCCGCATAGATTCTTATCGGTTCCCGTTTCATCAGACGACCCTTCTACAGGATGGATACTTGTACCGCCACTCTAAACGTCAAAAATCTTCCCCGGATTGAGGATGTTATTCGGGTCCCAGGCCTTCTTTATAGCGCGCATCACGTCTATCACCGGCTCGGCCATTACCAGCGGGAGGTATTTCTTGCGTTTATGCCCGATACCGTGCTCGCCGCTTATCGTCCCGCCGAGACTCTTTGCCAATTCGTACAGTTCCTTGAGCACGACAGGCAGCGTTTTTTCCCATTTCTCCACAGGCCAATCCGGGTTCATCACAACGCGCGTGTGCATATTCCCGTCCCCGGCGTGGCCGTAGCAGGGAATCTGCACGCCGTATTTGTCGGCTATTCGACCCATTCCCGTAACCAGCGCGGGAATCTCGGATATCGGAACAACCAGGTCCTCGCTGCTCTGATAGCGGGTTACTATTCCGTATGCCTCACCGATGTTCCGACGAACCTTCCATATCCGCTCGCTCGTCGTGAAATTATCAGCCACGTACACCTCAATCGCACCGGCTTCGAGGCACATCTCGCCGATGGCTTCATATTCACGCTCAACCTGCTCTGCCCCGGAACCATCAACCGTTATCAGCAACATCGCACCGGCTCGCTCGTAAGGGATCGTCTCGTTCAAATACTCGCACGACGCGCGAACCGCACTGCGGTCCATAAACTCTATCGCCGTCGGTATTATACCGCTGCCGGTCATTATCTTCGGAACAGCCCCAATGGCCTGCTCCGCCGACTCGAACAAACAAAGCAAATCAACGTTGGCCGTCGGCAACGGCATCAGTTTCAGCGTTATCTTCGTGAATATCCCAAGCGTGCCCTCCGAGCCGACCATCAGGCCAATAAGGTTGTAACCCGTAACGTCCTTGACGAGTTTGCCGCCGAGTTGGACGATCTCGCCCGTCGGCGTTACGACCTCCAGGCCGGTTACGTATCTGCCTGTTACGCCGTACTTTACAGCCTTTCCGCCACCGGCGTTCTCGGCTACGTTTCCGCCGATGTAACACGTCTCCAGACTCATCGGATAGCCTGCATAGAACAGCCCGTCGTCGCGGATAAGGTCGTTGATTTCGTTGGTTACCACTCCCGGCTCGACGGTGATCATCATGTTGGCAAGGTCGATCTCGACGACCTTGTTCATCCTGCCGGTCAGCAGTACGATCCCGCCCGCCAGTGGAACCGCCCCACCGCTCAGGCCGCTGCCCGCGCCGCGAGGCGT
Organism: Planctomycetales bacterium; assembly: GCA_030592655.1. Lineage (GTDB taxonomy): Bacteria > Planctomycetota > Phycisphaerae > SM23-33 > SM23-33 > JAUWNJ01. Next base: position 7,736 of record JAUVIQ010000067.1, read on the forward strand.
AACGGCGATCATCTCGCGATTGGCCAGTTGCATAATGGCGGCGATTTCATCAGCCGTCGCCGGGCGAACCGCCACTTCGGGCATGTGGGCGTAGCGCTCTTCAGCCACTTCGTCGTGCGACCAAGCCTGGAGTTTCTCGGCATCGCCGAAAATGACATATTTCTCGCCGACGATTCCGGATAGTTCCGCGACGATTTCGGAAGTTACAGGGTTATATCGATCAATACTCGCCATCAGGAAATCTCATCGGGTACATTGATTACAATTGCATCTGAAGAATACATAGATCCGAACCAGTTACTCTTCCCAACAGGAAAATCATTCTTGAAGTGAAGTCTTTTCTTAACCAAAAACTTCGGTTTGTTATTGGAATCTGCAACGGCAAACACGGATAGTATGTATTGTCCGGCCCTGAAGCGAAAACTAGGCTGTTCTGCGATAAACCAAATGTACTTCATAACCGAACTCCCAGCCTTTACGCTAAAGGCTTTTACATGTTCCCTCCAAAGGTCGGTTCCTAAGCTAGGAGCGGCTTCGCCTTCATAATGTGCCCAAAACGCAAAACTATGATCCTCCCCACTTCTCAATTTAGCATATAAATGATTAATTACGCCGTTCAGGGCTCCCTTATTGCTAATTACTAACGGCAAGCAAATGCAGGGGCATAAGGCTCCACCTTCCGAGGATTGAGGATGTGCAATATGAACAAATCGCAAAGGAGCACAACTGTAGCGCGGTCTTCTGATGCTATTCCAATAAAATGCAAAAAGTGCAATGCATAACGCTAGGAAGGAGATAGACACAGCAAGAACGTTCATTATTTACTACTCCTGATTTGCTTGATGCGCTGTGTCAGTATCGGGACGACTTCGAAGAGGTCGCCGACGATTCCGAAGTCGGCGACGTTGAAAATCTGTGCGTCCGGGTCGGTGTTGATTGCGACGATTGTCTCTGCCGTCTGCATCCCGGCAAGGTGCTGTATCGAGCCGGAAACGCCCGCGCCGAGGTAGAATTTCGGCGTAACGGTTTTTCCAGACAGGCCTATCTGGTGCGGGTAACTCATCCAGCCCCTGTCAATCACGTCGCGCGACGCCCCCAAAGCCGCATCAAGCGCATCGGCAAGTTCCTGCATCAATGGAATGTTCTCGCCCTTCTTTATACCCCGCCCCACCGCGACGACCGTGTCGGCGTCCTGAAGGCTGTGGGAATCCTCGTTCGCCTCGAAATCCACCAGTCGAACCCTGCTGGCCAGAAGGTCGGACGTCGCTTCGAGGCGGATAATCTCGCCTGTCCGCCCGGACTGTTTATCAGCCGGCTTGGTGCTCCGAGGCCTGACCGTCGCCATTTGCGGACGGTGGCTTGGCGTCTTAATCGTCGCGAGGATATTGCCCCCGATGGCTGGGCGCGTCTGGAGCAGATTGCCGGTTTCTTCCTCAATATCGAGCACCGTGCAGTCCGCCGTCAAACCCGCATTGGCCTTGATTGCGACATAAGGCATCAGCGTCCTGCCGGTCGAAGTCGCACCGGCGATGATAATTTCGGGGCGATATTCCTCGATTATCTTCAACATGCAGGCAGAGTACGGCTCGACGAGAAAATGCTCCAATTCCGGAGCCTCCATTGCCACCACGCGGTCGGCTCCGCAGTCGATCAACGCCTGAAGATCGTCGGCGTTGATGTCATGCCCGAAGATCATCGCCGTCAGGTCAGTATTGCGTTTGCCGGCCAATTCCCGCCCGCGAGTCAACAACTCATAACTGATCCGCTGCACCCGGCCACCCGACTGCTCAGCCAGTATCCAGACACCTTTATAATCAGATTGCTTCACTGGTATTACCCTTCGAAAACGTGAAAATCACTCATTTCTTTTGAAAACGGGGCGGGATAAAGAAACCTACCAGCGCCCCACCGATAGCAGCCAGCGTGCAACCGTCTGAGTAAAGCCCCAATGCTTCTGTCAGCAGGTAGGCAAGGATCGCAACACCGATTGCCAAGCCAATTCGTCGAATCACTGCAAAGTCTCCGTCTTTCATCCCGATACTCTCCTAAATAAGTTGCTTTTCTTTTAGAAATTCCACCATTCGGTCAACCGCGACGACGATGGACTCATCATCACCGGCGATGAGTTTTTCGCACTTTCGCGCGACGGTTGGTTTGTGAATCTTGACCACCCGCGTGGGTGAACCGTTCAGGCCCAGTTTGTCCGGTTCGACCTCCAGGTCGCCGCTGGTCCAGGTGGGAATTTCCATCTTCTTTGCCTTCTGCTTGCCGCGGAGCGTCGGCAGGCGCGGGTCGGCTATTTCCTTGACAACCGTAAGCACAGCCGGTAGTTCCACATCCAACACCTCGTATCCCGTCTCGACCAGACGATGCACCCGGCAGGATTTTTCGACGACGCTATCGACCTTCCCGATATATGAAGCCACGGGCAAATCGAGGAACGACGCAATGCCGGGCCCGACCTGGCCGGTATCGCCGTCAGTCGCCCGCTCGCCGCAGATTATCAAATCGTACCCGCCTATACGTTTTACAGCACCGGCCAGGACATAACTGGTCGCCCATGTATCTGCCCCGGCGAATGCCCTGTCGGAGATGAGAACGGCAGAATCGCACCCCATCGCAATTGCTTCGCGCAGGGCTTTGATAGCCTTGGGAGGCCCCATCGAAACGACGACAATCTCCCCGCCGTGCTCTTCGCGCAGACGGATGGCGATCTCAATGGCGTACAGGTCCAACGGATTGATGATGGCTTCGACGCCCTCGCGTATCATCGTTCCGGTTTCCTCATCCATCCGAACGGCGTTCGTCTCGGGAACCTGCTTTATCGGTACTATTATCCGCATCAGAAAACTCCTGTTCCTTACAGGCCGATTATGATACCAGAAAAAAAAAATCGCAACATCTAAAATTATAGTGGATTTCTATCACATATCAAGCGATAATATGGTAGTATTCTTTCAGGCGACAGGTAGAATTCAGCCATATCCTGCCGCTATGGAACAACCATGGGCATAATTACTCATGAAGACATTCTATTGGCCGGTGTTGTCGGCGCGGGCGGCGGCGGTTTCCCCGCGCACGTCAAACTCTCCGCCCATGCCGATATTGTAATCATAAACGCCGCCGAGTGCGAGCCGCTACTGCATAAGGACAAGGAAATCCTCCGCCACTTCAGCGATGAGGTTTTAGCGGGTCTGGCAACGGCAATGGAACTTACCGGGGCCAGTCGCGCGATAATCGCCGTCAAGGAAAAATACTCCGACGTAATCGCGTTGCTTCGGGACAAACTTTCGGCAAACATGTCTATCGCCCCTCTGGCGGATGTATATCCCGCCGGCGACGAGATGATCCTTGTTTATAACGTCCTGGGGCGGGTCGTTCCGCCCGGCGGATTGCCGCTGGACGTCGGCGCGGTTGTGATGAACGTCGAGACGGCCTTCAATGTGGCTTTGTCGCAGGACGGACCTGTAACGGAAAAATTCCTCACCGTCGCGGGGGCAGTGGCCGAACCTGTAACGCTACGCGTACCGCTGGGTATCTCGCTTGGTGAATGTGTAACCGCCGCCGGAGGTCCAACCGTTACCGATGCGAACTACATCGTCGGCGGCGTAATGATGGGGCAACTCGAAGACGACCTCGACGCGCCGGTCGATAAGACCACCGCCGGGATAATCGTCCTGCCTTCGGATCACGTCGTAATTCGCAGGCAGCGGCGCGACTGGAAGCAAATCAGCCGGATCGCCCGCAGCGCGTGCGACCAGTGCAATTTCTGCACCGAATTGTGCCCGCGTTATCTCCTCGGTCATCCCGTCCAGCCTCACCTGGCGATGAGGAGCATGGGTTTTAACCTCCTCGGCGAAGCCGCTGTCCTGGGAGCATCGTTCTGCAGCGAGTGTAATCTGTGCAGCATGTACTCCTGCCCGGAAGGCTTGGACCCGAAAGCGGTTTATGCCCGAAAAAAGGCTGAATTGGCTGAAAAAGACGAAAAATGGACCGACCCATCCTTTAATCCCCGCCGACCTGTGTTGCATCTTTCCGACCGTCAGGCCCCGATGGCCAGGCTGATGAACAGGCTGAACCTGACCGGTTTTACCAACATCGGACCGCTGACCAAAACGACGATTGCAACGGGGAAAGTCCGAATCAAGTTGAAACAGCACGTCGGCGTTGCCTGTAATCCGGTCGTCAGTATTGGACAGACCGTTCGCGTCGGCGATCCCGTCGGGGATGTACCGCAGAGCAACGGAAAACCCTCACTCGGCGCACCGGTCCACGCATCAATCGCCGGGCGGGTTACCGCCGTCGAAAACGACACCGTCCGGATTGAAAAGGAATAACCAATGGCCACCGTCAGAACAATCGGAGCACTGGAACTTTCCAGTATCGGTATCGGATACAAGGTCCAGGACGAACTTCTCAAGGCCGCCGACGTGGAACTGCTGATCGCCCGGACGATATGCTCGGGCAAATACCTGATTATCGTATGCGGGTCCGTCAGCGACGTGGAGTCGGCAATATCGGCCGGCGGACGTATTGCCGGCGAGGCAATGATTGATGAACTGGTCATTCCGTCGGTGCATGAATCCGTCTTTCCCGCCCTCGGTCAATCGGTTGTGCTGCCGGATGATCAGATTGGCGCGTTAGGAGTAGTTGAGACGTTCGGCGGTGTGAGCATCATCGCCGCAGCAGACGCAGCCGCCAAAGCAGCCCGCGTTACGCTCTTCAGAATTCACGTGGCGATGGCGCTCGGCGGGAAGGGATTTTGCCTGATGACCGGTCAGATCGCCGATGTCCAGGCGGGCGTCTCGGCTGGGGCTGAAGTGGCGCGACAAAGAGGACTGTTGACCTCCAGCGTCGTAATACCAAGACCTCAACCGGAGATATTTAATGAATACATATAGTTAAGAATCCCGCGAAACGACAAGTCTTGGGGTTCGTGTATCAGGAAATATCTGAATGAAAAAAATTTCAATATTAACCTTGCGGAAATGACGATTATATGGTTTAATTGTGATAGATTTCTTTCAGAGTGTAGGTAAATATTATAATGGCAGGGCACGGTAACATAAAGACACGCCGGGAAAAGGTCGCGGATATGCTTTCGCAGAAGGGTTTTATGTCGCTTTGCGAGTTGGTCGGCGCCATTGGCGTCAGTGAAAGCACAGCCCGACGGGACCTGGAGTTCCTTGAGCACCAAGGAATCGTAACGCGAACCC
>JAUVIQ010000137.1 GCA_030592655.1 Planctomycetales bacterium
ACGGTATTCTCTTCGAGCCTGAGCCTCAGAGCCGAAGGCCGGTAATCCGGTCTTCCGGTCAGTGCGTTACCGCGTATGCGAAGATGTTGACGCCGAGGCGGAGGGCGTCGGCGTCGGAGTAGCCTACGTTGTAGGCGTAGGGGATTTGCTCCCAGCCGTTGCCGAGGGAATGAGGCGAGTAGATAACGACCAACGAGCCGTCGATATAGACGCCCAGCAGCGTCGGTGCGTTGAGTTTGGGCTGGGCGGCTTTGGCTGCGTCGGTGTAATCGACCGTGCGGACCCTGAACGGCGTCTGGTACAGCGGGCTGGTCAGGGCGATGGGTTTGAGTTCGGCCTTCGGAAGAACCCGCTTGAGTTCGCGCCGGAAGGCGACGTCGAATGCTTTTCGCCCCGCAGCAGCATCGACTACCAGCACCCCGCCGCTGGAGAGGTACGTTCGCAGACGGGCCACTTCGACCTTGGAAAACTTGAAATCGCGCAAGCCTGTCATGTACAGGGCTATATGGTCGAAGGCTGCATCGTCGGTCAGGCTGACCCTGGCCCGCTTGAACTGGACGTTCAGCGTCGTATTGGCAGCAGTGTATTTCAGCAGATTCGGCAGCGCGTGCGGCGTCGGGTCCCAGTCGCCGTCGTGGACGATCTGGCCTATGACCAACTGGTCGCGTGTCTTTTCGCCCTGCTGGTGATAGATTTTCTCAGTGGCGAATGCGCGAGCGTATTTCAGGTTGGCCAGCGTGCAGGTGATGATATTGACGCCGAGCGCCAGCGCGTCGTCCTGGTGATACAGGATTCCGCCTTTGATGGGGTAGCGGGCGACATCCCAGCCACAGTTCAGGTCGATGGGCGAGAAGATAATCGCCGGTCGGCATCCGACATAGACGGCTTCGAGGTACGGCGGCATCGACCGGAACGGTTCGGCACCCTTGCGGAGACGCATCGTGGTTATCCGGAAATAACTGCGGAACAACGGCGAGTCGGTATCTATTGCCGCCAGTTTCCGCTCGGGGAAGAGCCTGGCGATTTCCCGCCTGGCGGTTTCGACGAATTCGGTCCTTCCGCACTGTGCATGCACGACGAGCGTCCCGCCGTCGTAGATGTACCGGCGGAGTCCGGAGATCTCTTCGTCGGAGAGTTTCGGCATCGGCGTCCACCCGGTGATATAAAGCAGCGGCAACTCGGCGGGGTCCCACGAAAAACTCTTCAGCGTGGTTGCGACGTAGCGATAGCGGATTCCCAGGCGGTGATTGGCGTAATTGGTCAGGCGTTCGACGTCGATCTGCGTGGTGGGGAACCGTTCAGCCCGAACCCGCTTGCCGTCCCGTATTACGAATCGCGAATTGGTAAAGGTTACCATTCCAATAAGGGCTGGGGGTGCGGGTTGACGTTTCCGCTCGGACCGCCGCAACGGTGTAGCCGGCAACGGCAACGGCGGGAGCGATTCACCCGCGCTGCGACGGTGAGGTTTGGCGCGTGGAGGCTTTTTGGCTTTGGGATTATCAAACGCCGCCGGCGCGGAAGTAACAGCGACAGCGATTGTCAGAATCGTCAACAGCGACCTTTTCGACATGATAAACATAATCGTTCACCTCATAAGGCTACAGTTCCAGCGCAGAGGACAAAACATCCCTACGCCGCCCCCATCTATTATAAACGTACATCGGGCTGTAGCGTTTCACAAAATCAGATTTTTTTTGGTTCTTCTTTTGGTGATACAGCGCCGAACGACTTATGGTCAGTCTTTCGCCTGTGTCAGTTCCTTTATCCGCTGTCGTGCGTATCTGACGCGGTTCCAGTCGAATTGTTCGTGTTTCATCACTTCCTGGTACAAGAAAATGGCCTTTCCTCGTCGGCCCAGGCGGATATCGTAGATGAACGCCGCCTGCGACCTTGCCGGCAGCGTGATGTGCCTGTCCCACTGCCAGGCGCGTTCGTACCAGGCAAGGGCGCGGAGGTTTTCGTTGAAGTATTCCTTATAGATTTCGCCGATGTAGTATGCGCTTTGTGCGATTTTGGTACTGGCGGGGTGTTTTTCAACAAGTTGGCGAAACTTCATCAGCGCCTGTCGCTGCTTGGAATAATTGGTAATTCCCGGCAGCGGTTTTCCTTGCCTGTACAGTTTGATCGCCTCGGCGAACAGCGTATCGGCAGCGGGGATTACTTCGGCAGGTTTCAAGTCGGCAGGGGGGACTTCAGCGTGCATGAAATAGGGGTATGTGCGGATTGGGTCGAAGCGGGCCTGGATGTTCTTCACCAGCGCCAGTTTGGAGTTCATCCCCTTTTGACTGTAGTAATCAGCCAGTTTTTCCAGGCACTGCTTCCAGTTTCGCCGGCCGGCCAGAACTGCTTCGACGGCGGCGGCTTCGTTGATCCCGGCCACCGACTCGCTCGGTGGGACGGCAGGAGCGCCTGCGCCCTCAAATGTGAATGTCTGAGCGCCGGTGAGATTAGCCATTTCCTTTTCCGCCCAGACCTGCTTGTTGTAAGCGCCTGTTTTGACGTAATAGGCATGGAGGACCTTAAGTGCCTGTTTGTAAGCGGCTGTTGCCGACTGAAGGTCGCTTACCGCCGATGCTTCAGCGGCATCGGACGGATTGACCGCGACAGTCTTGACCGGTTCGCCGTCGGCTGTTTTAGGTCCGGCAGGAGGACTATCGCACCCCGCCGCAAAAACCATCAACGCCATTGCCAATACGATATTTTTACCAATCGTCATCATGAATACTCCTTTTGTATTCGCGTCATTCGCTTTGTTCGCGCGCATTCGCGTTACCACTGTGCCTCATCGAAAGGACCGACCGACTTGGTGAGTTTCGGTTTCGGTAGCGAATCGATCACTGCCGAGGCCAATGCCAGGTCGGACCGTCTTGTAATTTTCACGTTTCGCGGGTCGCAGGTTACAGTAATTACCGTCTCGCCGATAGTCTCAACCAGAGCGGAATCGTCGTCAGCTTGGTCCGTCGCGTTCTCGTATGCACGCTTGAGTATATCCTTACGAAAGACCTGCGGCGTCTGCGCTTCCCATAAACCATCACGAGATAAGGTTTTATCGATTTTGTTGCCCGACGAAACCTTCTTGAGCGTACCGTGTAGCGGGTAAGCCAGAATGGCCGAGCCGAATTTCTCGGCTGCGGCGAAAACGTCGTCTATCCACAATTGCGAAACACAAGGCCTGGCGGCGTCGTGAACGCAAACATATTCCGCTTCATCCGACACCCTCGCCAGCGCGTTACGTACAGATTCGGTTCGCGTATCGCCGCCGACGACGAGTTTGACTCCCATGAATCCGATATTGGCGGCGTAGCGGGTCCGCATTTCTTCCTTGTCGTCATCGGCTACGACCAACTGCACCTGACAGACGTCGCTGCGATTGACGAACAACTCTATCGCGCGGATAAAGATTGGCTGACCTTTAATCCGCTCGAAGATTTTCTTGGTCTTCTTTCCGAAGCGTTTTGACGCCCCTGCCGCCGGGATGATTACTGAAACTTTCATTACCTTAACAGAGAGGGTATAGGGCGTAGGGCGTAGGACTGATTCCGTTTTTTTCCCAGTCCCTAATCCCCAGTCCCTAGTCCCTTTTCTTACCTTGGTACGCCTGAATCATATATTTGTATTTTGCCCCTTTCCGTCCGTCGATAATCATATCTCCGGGTTGGTAGGCTTCGGGGAAATCTTTGGGTAATTCGGCGGTCGGGCATTTCCATACAACTGTTTTACCGAAAAACCCTCCTCCCTGACCATGCGGGATTACATCCTTGATGCGATAGTAGTCCTTGTGTCGGCCTAGAAATATCCTGCAGGGCAACTCTGCCAGGTCGGGGTTCGGTACGTTGATATTTGTGGCATACTTTGTGGTAAATTCCGTAGCCGGTATTGTCGTTGCGCACCCTCCTGCCAGTAAAAGCAACATCGACAGGATTATACACGCCGTCATCGGAGTTGAGAGTTTCATTTTTCACCCTTTCGATTCGGTTATCGCAACGGGCCTGATAAAGCCCGTCCTGCACGGTAACGATATTACGCGAAATATCCCGCCAAGGCAACCGGGTAGAAAAATAGCAGGGATACAAGGGATACAGGGGATAAAACTTTTTTGTTTTTTTTCTTAAAATATCATCCCTTGCATTCCCTGTATCCCTGCTAATGCTTTTTTGCGTGTTGAAGGTAACTTGACAGCCTACGGCGATTGAGGTATTCTTGGGAGTTCCTCGCGGGACTTTTGTGATTACCGCAAGGGGATAAGAAGTCGATTGGGTGGAACCAGACTTGTGACCAGGAAGAAAGACGGTAAATCACTGTTTGAGGTTATCGGGACCAGCGCGACGCATGGCGATAAGTCGATGAACGTCCCGTCGTGGTTCGACCAGGCCGGGCAGAAGCCTCCGACTGACAACCGCCCTGTCATCGAACCGACGAAAACTTCGCCGACGATAACGCCTCCACCCGTTCCATCCGGGACGACAACACGCGCCGAACCGATATTTTCCGTTTCCTCAGGACGGTTGGTTATGTCCCTCACCAAGATCAGCGCCGTTGTGGTGATTCTGGCGATAATCCTGCTTGGCGTCGGAGCATACCTACTCGGTCGTCGGACTTCCCAGAACACCTCGGCCTCTCCGGACAAAATACATGCGTCGTATAATCCCGGTACGACCAGACCCGGCGCCGGATATGGAGATGTAATTCCCGGACTCAAAACGCACCGGCCCAAGTCGAACGGTTCCAAAATGGTCCCCGACGACGCACAGCGCCAAAAGGGTTATAGTTACCTCGTTATCCAGGGCGGCGTGCGTACACCTAAAGAGGCACTTGATATCAAGAAATTCCTATACGAGATGGGTATCAACGCTACGGTGCATCGGTCGAGCCATACCGGGATGTACATGGTCAAAGACATGCACGGTTTCACGAACATCCGCTCGGAACAGACGCGAGCGGCTATAAGAGAGCATGTGGCACAGATAGAGCGGCTGGGCAAGGAGTATCAAAGCCGGGGTGGCCGGCATGGTTTCAAACAAGACAGCATCACACCCTGGATGATCACCGAAAAGTAACACAGGAGAAAAAACTGCAATGAGCATGGACAGAACACTCATAACCCGCGGCGGGTTGGCAAAAACACGAAGCGTCCTGACGCGGGCGGAAAGAATTGCACGCCTCGTCGATGAAGAAAAATTCGACCCCGAAACCGGACGACCGCTGGGTTTGCCCAAGGTAAAGGTCCGCCACAGCAAGGCCGGTACCAAGTCGAAGAAGGTCGAGGAAAAACCGACGGAAGAAGTCGAAGGCGAACAGGACCAAGCCGAAACCGCTGAAACCACTTCGTCATAAAACGACTCTCAATGCACGATTTCACGCTTGCCTGCTCGCGATTCGCAGTCCGCAGGACTCTTCGGGAGTAGTACCGACAAGCGGGAATTCACGAGATGCCTATGCCCATTCGCTACCACATAGCCGAGAGGATGAAACTCCTGGACGCTTCGGGTATTCGTAAGGTTTTCGATCTGGCCGCCAAACTGCCCGATCCGATAAATCTTTCAATAGGTCAGCCTGATTTCGACGTTCCAGACGAAGCCAAAGCCGAAGCCATCGCCGCCATAGAGCGGGGATTCAACAAGTACACCCAGACACAGGGACACCCCGATCTCCGCGCCGCCGTCGTGGCAGCGGCTGCCGACGAATTCGGATGGGACAGCGAGAGACCCCACCTGATTACGTCGGGCGTATCAGGTGCGCTGCTTCTGGCGTTTATGACACTTATCAACCCCGGCGACGAGGTCATCCTCCTCGACCCGTATTTCGTCATGTACAAGCACCTGGTGAACCTCTGCGGCGGAAAGGCGGTCATGGTGGATACCTATCGGGACTTTACGCCCGACCCGGACAAGATAGCCGCCGCCATTACAGATCGCACGACCCTTATGGTTGTCAACTCGCCGGGAAATCCCACCGGACGGGTCTATTCATCCGACGAACTACAATCCGTCGCCGAAGTCGCCGACCGGGCGGGACTATTGGTAGTCTCCGACGAGATATATAACCTCTTCTGCTACGATGAGCCCTTTACCTCGATGGCGTCGGTGTATGAAAACACGCTGCTGATGCGGGGATTCTCCAAGAGTTACGCGATGACCGGGTGGCGGATGGGATGGTGCACGGGGCCTGTCGAGATTATAGAGAAGATGACAATGCTCCAGCAGTACAGTTTCGTCTGCGCGCCCAGCATGGCCCAGGCAGCCGGTGCAGCGGCATTGGCGTCCGACATGTCGCAGCAGGTCGCCGATTACCGTCGCAAGCGCGATATGGTCCAGGAAGCCCTGGCCGAACCCTTTGGCCTGATAAAACCGGGCGGAGCGTTCTACGCATTTGTACCCGCGCCCGAGGGCATGACCGGCAGCGAATTCGTAGCACGGGCAATCGAAAACAACGTCCTGGTTATTCCCGGAAACGTTTTTTCCGAGCGGGACACGCATTCCCGCCTCTCCTACGCCACCAGCGACGAAAGACTCGCCCAAGGCCTGAAAATCCTCACCCACCTGGGGCGGCAAGGTGGACACAAGTCGTAGCGACGACATGCAGTGCCGGAAAAATTAGTCGCACACGTTTATCCTGTTTCCCCGGACTGTTGCAAGACCAGGCTGCCGACCGCACAGCCCAGGTCTCTGGCGATTACCGGGCACTTGGCCTTGAGAATGAAAAAGATGTCCTTATCGACCTCACTAAGCGTCTCGTAGTTGCCTTGTCCCTTGGCGATGACCATGTCGGCCTTGTCGAAACGCCGCCGAAAAGCGTCGCTGCAATCTTCGAGAATCGTGCCCGGCGCGTCCGATCCGTTATCTATAACTTCCACCAGTTCCGTCATGCCGGTCGCTTCGGCGTCTTCCATTGTGGCGTCGTTAATGATGGGCGAACCTTTGACTGCGACCGTTATCTTTTCGGCCAACAACTGCTCTATCAGCAGCCGGTCAAAGACGATTTCACCCGCGTTGTCGGCAAGATAGAGTATATCTTTTGCACTCGAAGTCGCTTTTTCGAATGCCGCCAAATCCGCCTCAAACGGCGCGTCCAGGGCATGGTCGATAGCCTCGTGAACCTGCTCGTCTCTGAGGTGATGGTTCACGCCCGAATCTATGACATTACCGGCAATCGCCAGACGAACTGCCGTATCGAGCGGGTTCGCTGAACGCCCGACACGCGCCTCCAGTTCCGGATAAATATCCATAGCCAGTCGATTGAATCGCTCCTTGACGTCGCGGTACGGGTCGGATTGGCCGGTCATCTCTCGAATAAGCCGATGGATGCGTTTGGCCATCGCGGGCGGCGACTGACGCATATCCATCTCGGCCAGGAACCGCAGGACCTCGCGCAGCAGCCTCTCGTGGATCGCCTCGTCAGGCGTCGTCATCCGAACCGCATCCAGCGACTGGCGGACGAAACACGCAATGCAATCGAAGAAAGTTTTCATGCTCTGAATCGACCTCTCCGGCGTCCACTTACCGCCGCGTCCACGCTAAATACGTTATGAACCTGCGTTCATAATAACATCGCCCCGGCGGTAAGTCAAGTTGAAGTGGGTTTTTTTGTTACGGGAATTTATTGACAAGCGTCGGCGGGGCAGTATGATTGTTACGCTTATTAGCGATGGGACAGGATCGGCACTGGTGTCTCTAAAGAAAAAGAAGATGTCCGGTTAGCGAATGAGATCGTCGTGATGAATTTGAAATCGCTTGGAACTAATTTCTTATGGTTTTTCGGGGCAGTGGTCGGCTTTGGGCTTCTGCTGGTGCTTTCGGGCATGTTGGTCCGTCCTGACATGTCGGCCAAGCCTCCGACGTACAGCCAGGAGGAGATTTCCGCAGCCCAAGAGGCGCTGCGTATGGAACTTGATCCTGATAATCCACCCCGTCTTCAGATTGACGTGGATTATTCCCAGGGGAAATCAGCGCCGTGGTATCCCAAGGGCGAATCGCCCGTTCTGACCGCACTTGTCAAGGATGTCAAACTCCTGCCTTACGAGGACGCTGCCGCCCTGAACAAGGCGCTGGCGGAACTTGCCAAAGAGGGCAAAATCCCGCCGGTGGCGGAGCGCGTAGGACCCGAACCTTGCGTGATGCTCGGTATCGACGGGGAGATCGGCAAGTTCGGTGGGACCTGGCTTCGGGCGGCGACCTACGCGGCGGACATCTACGTAATGACCTACCGGATGGCCTACGCCAACCTGGTTCGTTTTTCACCGCAGGGTTATCCGGTAGTCCCGCACCTGGCCAAGAGTTTCGAGGTCTCGAAAGACAACAAGGAGTTCACCTTTACGCTTCGCAAGGGCGTCCGATGGTCCGACGGGCATCCGTTCACCGCCGACGACATTATGTACTGGTGGGATCACGAATGCAGCGACAAGGCCATCATGGCCACCCCCCCGGCGCGGATCATGAAGGTCCACGGCGAGTTCGGACGGGTCGAGAAACTGGGCAAATATAAGGTCAAGTTCATCTTCCCCTATCCTAACGGTATATTTCTTGCCCGGATGGCGACGTACGCCGGTAAATTACCGCTCAACAGTCCGAAGCACTACTTGCAGAAATATCATCCCAATCCCAAAATCGGCGACAAAGAAGTAATCGACAA
>JAUVIQ010000265.1 GCA_030592655.1 Planctomycetales bacterium
GTATTTTTCCAGGTCCTCCAGCCCGCCGGGGAAGGCGCGGTGGATTCTCGGTTCGGCGAACGGTTCGGTTACGTGGATTATGGCGGTAACGTCCCGGCTGTTGGGGTCGCCGGACTTGTCGTATTCGGTGGGAAAACTTTCGCCGTCGGTCCAGCAGGCGATAACGGCCTTTTCCCAGGCCATAGGCAAAGTCGGTTCGACGATATGGATTGATTTCATTACTCGCTTCCTTCCAATAGTAGGTTCATTTTCTATCTTGTAGAATTTTCCGAATGAATTTTCAATTGGAAATCCCAAAGGGACAGGTTGAAAATTGGAAATTGAAAATTATTTTGTATCCAGGACGCGCCGTACGGTTCTGATAAGTTGCGCCGACGTGAACGGTTTGGCCAGGAAATTCACGCCTTTATGCAGGACGCGGTGGTGTGAGATAGCATTGTCCGTGTAGCCTGAGACGAAGAGCACTTTAATGTTCGGATGCTCTTCCTGTATCTGGTCGGACAATTCTTTTCCGCTCATGTGAGGCATAACGACATCGGTTACGAGCAGGTGGATTCTCCCTTCGTCGGTCGCTTCGTGGATGGCTTCTTTTCCGTCGGACGCCTCCAGAACGGTATAACCGGCTTCGCGAAGGATACGGCAGAGTAGGTCGCGTACCGATGGTTCGTCTTCAGCCACCAGTATAATTTCCGTCCCCCGCCCGAACTGATCCGGCTCGGCCTCATCGGTGGTTGATTTAATCGGTTTTTCGGCTCGCGGAAGGTACATCCGGAAGGTGCTTCCCTGCCCCGGCGTGCTTTCGACCTCTATATGCCCGCCGCTTTGCTTGATAATTCCGTAAATAGTCGATAGCCCAAGTCCGCTGCTTTTATCGGATTGTTTCGTGCTGAAGAACGGCTCGAAGACGTGGGACATTATCTCTTCGCTCATTCCCGTACCGGTATCGCCGACAACCACCATGACATATTCACCGGGAGCCGCCTCAACGTGCCTGCGTACGTAATCCTCGTCGAGTACGATATTGGCAGTTGCGATCGTGATTTTCCCGCCGTCGGGCATTGCCTCGCGAGCGTTGACTGCGAGGTTGAGAATGACTTGCTCTTCAATCTGCCGGGGGTCAACCCTGACGTACCAGAGGTCTTTTCCGGGCTTTGTTACCAGTTCGATGTCTTCGCCGATTATTCTTTGCAGCATCGAATCTGCATCCGCGATAATCTCGTTCAGGTCCAGCACTTCCGGCCTGATTGCTTGTCTGCGTCCGAAGGCAAGGAGTTGCCTGGTCAGCGCCGCTGCCCGACTGGCGGCTATGCGGATACTCTCCACGTCGTCGCGATTTCGGTCGTCGTTGCTCATGGCTTTGAGCAGTAAATCGGCGTAACCCTGAATAATGGCAAGCATGTTGTTGAAATCGTGTGCTATTCCACCGGCCAAGCGCCCAATTGCCTCCATTTTCACCGCCATGCGAAGTTGTTCCTGAAGTTCGGCTTTTTCTTCTTCCGCACGTTTGCGATCCGTTATGTCGCGGTCAATGCCGATGATGTGATACTTATCGCCCACTTTCTGAGGGGTCGCGATCCATTCGTAGTAGTTTTCCTCTCCGTCCGGCCGGAGCCAGCATGACATGCCCATCGACGGCAGAGATTTGAGGGTCTGTTCGTGAAACGGCTGGCTGTAAAATTCGATCTCGCTGGCAAAGCGATTGAGGTCGTCGGCCGCCATCAGTTCTTCCCGGCTCCGACCTGACATCTCTACGTATCGGTCATTGCACATCACAAGCCGCCGTCGGTACGTTCTCGGATCATACTCTGCGATGTTGATACCGTCGGAGGCTTTTTCCAGTATCAGTCGCAATCGTCTTTCGCTTTCCCGCAGCGCCTTTTCGGCCTCCTTGTGCTCGCTGATGTCCCGCACCAGCGCCATCAGATGGTCCTTGCCTTTGAATGTGATTGATGTGCCCCGAACCTCGATGTCAAAGGTTGAACCATCCTTACGCACATCGACAGACTCGGCAAAGAACTGCCCGGTGGTTCTTATCTGTTCCTTGAAGTTCTCAAACAGGTGGTAATAATTCGGCTGGATGATGTCCTTGCCGCTCAACCCGATCATCTCCTCGTGGGAATATCCGTATGTCGCGCACGCGGCGGGATTGGCCTCCACAACGGTCCCATCGAAATCAAAGATAAGCAGGGCGTCTGTGGCCGATTCGAATATCGCCCGGTACTGCTCCTCGCTTTCCCGCATCGCCTCTTCGGCCCGCTTGCTTACGGCGATGTCAAGAGCCAGGCCGTCCCAGGCGACATCGCCGTCAGCCGTTGCCTGCGGACGGGCAATGACACGAATAAACTCTATGTTCGTGAACTGCGTATTCAGGCGCACTTCCCAGTCAATCGGCTCAAGTTTCCCGCTTGCCGCGACGGTCATCTCCTTGAAATGCTCGATGTAATCGGGATGTATCACTACCTGGAGGAGTTCCGGTTGAACGGACATTTCTTCGGCTCCGTACAGCCCGAATTTGCGTGCGCTCGGGCTTACGTAGGGAAGAGTCATACTTCCGTCTTTGTGGACAACCGCCCGGAAAAGGATGCCTGGAACATTCTCCGCCATTATGGCAAATTTTTGCTGGCTTTCCTGCAACGATTTTTCGGCCTGCTTGTGATCGGTAATATCACGTGCGATTCCGCAAAGACCGATAATCTCGCCGGAACTGTCGCGCACCGGCGCCTTGATGACATGAAATGTGTACAGCGATCCATGCACCGGTTTGGTGTCTTCTTCTTCTATGATTTCACCGGCAAGGACGCGGGAATCCATTTCGTTAATGTGCTGCCCGGCCTCTTTCCCGAAAAGTTCCGCGTCAGTTTTTCCGATCAGTTCCGATTCCGGAAGACCGAAAAGCCTTTCCATGACCGGATTGACCTGAACGTATTTTAACTCGCGGTCCTTGATGAAAATGGAGTCCTGGGCCGTCTCGAAAATTGCCCGGAAGTATTCCTCACTTTTTATCAGATATTCCTCCGCCCGCTTGTGTTTGCTGGTGTCCTGACGCTGATTTTTTATTTTTTTGTTCGCTTTCACGGACAAAAACCTCATTGCTCTTTCAGAATCGCCCGGACGCGCTCTTTCAGGACCGGTAAATCTCGCTGCGTAATTCCCCAAACCGCGAC
>JAUVIQ010000031.1 GCA_030592655.1 Planctomycetales bacterium
GGAGAAGGAGGTGCACCTGGATCAGACGCCGGAGTTTACCCAGGTTTCGTCCGAGATAAACAAGATGGTTTCCGGCCTCCGTGATCGAATGAATCTGCGCCACTCCCTTGCTTTGGCAATGGAAGTGCAGCAGAACCTGCTGCCATCGACTTCCCCAACGGTTGCGGGGTTGGACATTTCCGGCCATAGCACCTATTGCGATGAAACCGGCGGCGACTACTATGATTTTCTAGATGTGGTCGGTCTTTCCAAAACAACTGCCGCGATCGCAATTGGAGATGTAACTGGTCATGGTATTGCCGCAGCCATGCTTATGGCAACCGCACGCGGTATTCTTCTCAGCCACTGCGACGAAACCGGCTCACTGGCCGAACTGCTCACGCATATGAACAACCAATTGGTCAAGGATGTTTCCTCCTCGCGATTCATGACCATGCTGCTGATGACGATCGACGCGAAGCGCGGCGAGATGCGCTGGGCATCGGCCGGTCATGATCCTCCTTTTGTTTATGACTCGCCGTCGGATCAGTTCGTTGAAATAGATGGCGGCGGAGTACCTTTAGGAATTCTGGACGGCGGCGTTTACGAGGAGTATCTTCTTGGCGACGTTAAGAGCGGGCAGGTTTACCTTGTCTCAACAGACGGCGTGTGGGAAACGATAAATGAAGCCGGGGATATGTTCGGCAAAGATCGTGTCCGGGATATAATCCGCCAACACGCTCACATGTCCGCGGCGGAAATCGGTGAACGGCTTCGAACCGAGTTGGTGCGATTTGGCGGCAAACTCGGCTCGACCGATGACGTTACATTTGTCGTCGTCAAAATTCTGTGAGTGAAAATAAGCATCAAGGCCGACCGATTGACTAATGGAGCGGTTTGCAAACGACCGATTCATATGTCTATGGGACAAAATGGATTGTTTCTATACCGCGACATGGAGGTCGCGTCATGAGCAGGAATCGGACTGCCTGTCAGAAGGCCTCAAGTTTGTGCCAGGTCGTCCTGGTAATCACCTTGTTTTGCGGGGCCGGCTGTAAGAGTATGGGTCCCGGGACCATCGCCCCCGACCGGTTCAATTACAACAATGCAGTCGCCGATTCGTGGAAGCAGCAGGTTCTGCTGAATATCGTGCGGCTCCGGTACGGCGACGCCCCCGTGTTTATCGAAGTCGCCCAAATCATCGGTGGGTACACCATGGAGCAGAGCGGGGAGCTCGGCTGGGGTACCAACGAGGGCGAAAGCCTTAGATGGACCAACTCGTTCGACGTTGGGGGTGAGGTGAAGTTTACGGATCGTCCGACGATTACATACACTCCGCTCACGGGTTCCAAGTTTATCCGTAACATGATGACGCCCATCCCCCCGGAAGTCGTCATGTTCATGATCCAGTCCGGCTGGCCCGCTGATGCAATAATGCAGTTCACGGTGCAAACTGCCAACGGTCTTCGGAACCGGCAGGGCGGGCATGGTAAACGCAAGATGGGCGACCCGGAATTCTTCAAGTTGGTCTCGTTGTTCCGCGATGTGCAGGCCAGCGGTCTAATGGGCATGAAGGTGGAGAAGTCTGAGAAAGGTCAGGTTACTCTTCATATTATCTTCAACGACCAGCAAGCCGATCCTGAAGTGGTCGAGAAGATACGACAGATACGAAAGATGCTCGCACTTCGGGCCGGTGAACGAAAGTTCCGACTTACGTTCGGGGGCGTAGCGAAAGACGATCTCAACATCTCTCTTCGGACGCGCTCGCTGTTCCATATCCTGATCGTCCTTGCCTCCCACGTGGAAGTGCCCGCCAAGCATATTGAAGACGGACAGGTTAATGAGTCGCTGCCCATCACCCCCGGGATCAGGCCGCTGATTCAAATCCACAGCGGCCGATGGAAGTCCAAAAACGCCTTCGCGGCCGTGCGGTACAACGGGTACTGGTACTGGATAGACCGGCGCGACCAACCATCAAAGAAGGCGCTCTCGTTTATGGTTCTACTGTTTGCGGTCTCCGAAGAGGGAGAAAAGCAAGGTGTGCCGATAATGACGATCTCGGCAGGGTAACACCTGCGTTATTGGTCCTTTGCTTTGTCCAGTACTTTGACGATCTCCTTACTCAAGTTCTCGGTAAGTTTCAGCACATGCTTGCGGGTATACCCGCCGAAAATCAACTTTTTGGCGACGCGCGTCCCCAATGAGATGGGCGAGATTGGTATGCCCGGCAGGCTATCGCCAGCCTTGACAATCGCACTGCCCAAAGACTTTTGGCCGTTCGTGTCATAGGCCCATATCTTGCAGTGGATTCTGGCTGACCGCTCCGTTACTACCTGGTCAATGTTACCGGGGAAGTCCAGTTTGGTAATCACCACTCGCAGCCGCAATGGATTGACGCCCTTGGGTTCATCGAGGGAATCTCCCATTTTTGCTTTTTTCTTGGCATATTGTTTTTTGAATTTTTCAACAGGCATTGCGGATTTAAACGGTTTGCCGTTTAACGTCCCGGGCACAGTGGCATATTTTTCCACGTAATTCGCGAATTCATCGAAATCAAAATCCGTTCCAAGTTTCCATTTATCCCCGGTCAGCAGTTCGATCTGCAACATACCCTTCATCAGCGGCCCCAACTCCTTCTTTGGAACCTTCGGATCAACATGGACCTCTTCAACGATAACGCTGTCGTATGCCTTCAGGCTTACAGCCTTGCCGTCCGAGTCCTCCAATGTGACACATCCAGTGGCAAAGGCTAATGACCCGCACATCAGTACGCCGAGCAGAATTTGTTTTCTCGTCATTTTTACTTCCCTTTCATTCGCTGTTTTCCATGTGGACCGGCCCGAAATGCTCCGGGCCTTTCGGGTCCATATTACATCAGAAGTCTATTCTACAGTTACGAAGATAATCTGCCGGTCATGATTCCGTTGTCCTATGACGCGGATAGAAAAACGATACTGTCCCGGTGGTAGTTGGGCCACCTTCCGGTGTCCATTTGAGTCGATGTAATCAAAGCCCTCCAGCCGGATTTTCTGATCCGGCTGGCTGAGACGCGCCGTTGGTCGATAAATCGCTGTTTCGTTCACTTTGCCTTCGACGACGGGATTAATCGTGATGTTCACACGTTTAAGCGGCAGATCAAACGACTCTGATTTGACTTGGAAGAGAATTGTGGGAGTCCCGCTGATTCGCTTGACGGTCCATGCCGGTCGGGTGGTTCCCTTCATCTCGCGGGTCTGGTGCTCGTCCAGGAAGACCATCAGCGTATTGCCCGTGCCCTTCATCGCATCTAGCGCAGATGGATCGTTCCTCAAGAGATCGGGATCTTGACCGCATCCGGAGAGCACAATCATCAAAACGAACCACACACTGAAAAAGAACTGTATCTTCACGAGATTGCCTTCCCGTCTTTCGACTCAAACCACACACAGGTGATGATATGCTTTCGAGTTGTCCATGTTCAATAAAAAACTCGCACTTGCAATCGCTATCCACAAGCATAATACTTTAAGCCAGATGATGAAAGGTTTCCTACCAAATATCTTTGAACGACTGAAGCGACGCACCAGTCCCGCCATCCGCCGCACGATTTTGGTGCTGTTCCTTATCGTGGCGATTGGGCTTATCGCTAAGTATGCGTTGATCCCATACGTCGTCAAGCAGCAAATCCGGCAGGAGCTGGGACTCTACTGGGACGGTCCCATCGAGATCGAGGACGTCGAAGTTAATTTCCTGTCGCCAAGCAATCTGCGCGGTATCAGGCTGTGCGACGAAAAAGGGCGATGCTGGGTGAGTCTTGATTCGCTGGAGGCCCGCGTAGCCTCGATATTGACATTTGATTTTACTGTCGTCGAATTGGTTCTGGACCGGCTTGTAGTAACCGCACATTTCCAGGATGGACAATGTGATTGGCCGATACGAATCCCCACAGACAGTCCAGCACTGGACCCCGCAAGCTATCCCGACGTTCATATCCGCAATGCCGATCTGATACTGTTGAACGACGACGGCGACAAATGGGTGTGGGATAATATCGATATGCAGACCCGGTGGCTGACCGGCCAAGCAGCGCCCGAGTTCCGTATCACTCGGTTCGCCGGTGAAAGTCGAGACTGGATGGGCCTTCAGGGGGCTATTCATCCGGAGACTCTTGAGGCTAACCTGATGTTTGCCGGGACACACACGCTCGAGCGCGGGGAAGTGAAGGCGATTCTTGGTACGTTCGATGTTCCGGTTGTGGATGATATGAAAGGTATCCTGACGGCGAACTTGAGCATCCAGGGCAAATTGAACGACCTCGGCAGCCTGAACCTGTACGGAACGCTCAACGTCAACGACCTGGTGTGCAAGTCCGGGCCCGACCAGATTAACTCGGACGCGGATGTCGGCATCCGGTTTTCCGGCCGGAAGGGCCAGATTCTGTATGCCAACCTGGTTACGCCCGTATTCACTGCCTCCCTGGGCAAAATACCGCTTGCATATGAAGGCGAAGACGACGACATCGTTGCCCGTATCAGCGACGCGAGAGTGAAATTCCCCAAGCGGGAGAAATACGGTCCTTTCTGGGAAAAGATACTCGATGAGGCCATGTTCGAAGGCTGGGTGAACTTCAACGGTACGATTGTTATCCCGACGAAAGCGGGCAAAGAGCCGCTGGAAGTATTCCAGGGACGGATCCAGCTGGATCGTCTTGTGCTGCCGCTGGTGGGGCCATTGGAATTCCGTGATATTCGCGTCCCGAAGTTCACGGTGGCCAACGGTAATGCCAACGTCCCGAATCTGTCTTGCCGGTCCTGTGGTGGCGACGTGCGTGGAAATGCTGAATTCAACCTCTATCCTTTCACATACGATCTGCTTCTGGACGTCAAATCGGTGAGCGCGGGCGAACTTTTCCGCGCGATCGCCCCCAAAAGTAAAATGGAGAAAGGTCTTGTCAACGGGCGCGTGGTTATCAGCGCGACGGGCATCTCCCTGGCGGGATTCCATCTGAACTCCCTTGCCGTGGCGGAGAATGTCGATTTTGAGGTAAGCCCCCTGTTCTTCAGCATGTTTCGCATGATGGGCATAAAACCCCAATCCGCGCAAGGCACCAGCGACCTTGCCATCGCGTTCAACATTGATTATCCCGTGGTGACTATCAACAGGGCACGCCTGGCCAACCGTGCGTCCGCCATGGACGTCGAGCCGGGAGGCACCATAAACCTGGAAACCGAACAGATCGATTTTTATGTCGTTGGGGCTAGCCTGAACAACATCAGAATCGCTTTGCTCGCGCCGGGTCGGAACCTGGCGAAACGCCTCACGAGGCTGCGGGTGAAAGGCCACTGGTCCGACCCACCGGATAAGATGGTCAGCAAAGCGCCCATGACCGATCTGGCGAAGGGCACGTTGGGGTTCTTCACCGACTGCCTCAAGGTCGGCGGGGATTTTGGCAAGGGCATCCTGCGTTTCTTCGGGCCGCCGCCTTCGCAGGCCGAACCAGAGGATGAGCCGACGACTTCTCCCGCCAGGCCTTGAGAGCGCCGAGTGTGAGTTCATGAGCAAAAGCACCGTCGCCGGAGCCGAATCCCGCAGAGTCATCCGTCATTTCCGCTTCAGCCACTTGTCTCGGTGCTCTTCGACCACTGCGGGGAATTTCCATTTGAAGAATTCCAGGTCCGAAAACGGGACAGGCTTGCCGGAAAGCATAAGAACCGCCCGCAGCCCGTCGGTATAATACGGATCGCCGGTAAGATTTCCCCTTGGCTTCGAGACGTCCGCAGCGCCGACCCCTCCGACGAAACCGAGCCTGGCCACCCCATGTGTGCTGATGAGGTCATAGACGATATACCCCCGCGCCTCGTCAACATCGGGGTCAATTTTGTGCGTCATCAGGGTCTTGGACGTGAACCGCACGCCGATGTCCCGGCTGATTTGACCGATCCAGACCGGCTTGCCCTCGAACCGCTTCGGCGTCATCCACAGGCGTAGATGGTTTCTCTCGTGGATTGTCTCGCGCGCCTTCTGGAAGGAAATATCCTGGCCACGACCATAGACGTAAAGCGAACTGATAGGTGCGTACCTGTATTTTGTTCCGAATAAAAAAGACCACCCGGTTTCCAGGGCCGAACCGAGGTATATTTTCTCTGTCTCATCCCATCCGCTTCGGATGAAAGCCGAGAATATGTCTTCGAGATTCCCGATGACCACAAGGTTGAGCGGGTCTGCTTGTTCCTTTGCATTTTTGCCTGTTGCGCACGGGGGCAGGTCTTTGAGCGCCGCGTACAGACCTGCCTCGTCGTATGAGACGATCTTGTCTTTCGGATAGAGTTTGTCGAAATCGACTTCCTCATAATCGGGCTTGATGCCGGGAACGGGAACAAAGAACATAAAGGTCCGGGTTTGACGCGGACCAAACAGGGCGACGTTCACTTCTTTTGTCCCGAGGTCCTGGCTGACGAAGGCGAAACCGGAGATGGTAGCGCCCGGCTGGATGAATCTGGGAATGCTCATCCGCTCGAAATATATGTCCATCTCCTTGTTGGCGGCGCTTGATAATACGAAGTGGCTTTTCCATGCGACTTCGGCGGGCGAGTAGTAGTTGGGGTCGAGTGTATGCGGAGGAAACCAGTAGGGGATATCGTCGTTGTTCTCGATTTCCACCCAGACCGACTGAATGCCCTTCCCGCCCAGATCGACCCCGAAGACCTTACGACTTTCCTTCGCACACAGCACGGCGACCGTAACTCGGACGTTTCCGTCGGTTTTTGTCTGGGCCCGTTCCTTGAAGGGAACTTCGCTCATTGGAGTGGGCCGATAGGCGCAGCCGGAAGCCGCTGCGCATAAGACCACGGCACTGAGGCACAGGTAGCCCGCAATCGCGGAAACCGGCAAACGTGATCGTTTTTCCCCGAACATGACTCCATCTTTCAAAACGTTCATTTGCATGTCTCTCTCCTGATGTCGCCGGTAGGGTTCCACGTCCGGCGCTCACGGGCCTCGGCCGCAACTGAGGTGCTCTGCGAAAGGCGGACACTTGAAGCGTGGGCTTCGTGCCGCCTGAGTCACCGTTGATTCATAAAGTTCCTCATACGCCGCTGAGCCGACATAGCCCAGAGACGCATGCCGTCGCTTACGATTATAGAACACCTCGACGTACTTGAAAACATCCTGCTCGGCTTCGTACGGCTATTTAGATTGCGCGGGCCTATCGAACCTTGCAACTCGGATACCGCGTGGATAGGCTCTTAACACAAGTTACTACAAAGAAAACCTCCGGTCTCAACTGTTCGTGATAAATTATTTCGAACCCGGCGCAAATTATCAGCCGGCAACCACGTCTAAATAACAGAGACCGGCGGATGTGCCGGTTGTAACCGTTACCAAATGGTTCTTGGGGAACTCAGGAAACCGTGGACAGGCTTAGCGAAGAACAAGTTGCAATGTACTATCCTCGTTTATTCCGGACAGCGCTGCGACTGACAGGCAGCCATGAAGATTCCGCCGACCTGACACAACAGGCGTTCTGCAAGGCGGTGAGCCATTGGGGGCAATTCGACGGTAAATGCCAACCCGCAACGTGGCTCCACGGCATACTCATCAACTGTGTGCGGGACTGGTTCCGCAGGAAGGCTCGCCGGAATACCGAGGAGTTCCATGAATGGGCCCTGGAGAATGTGGTTTCGGACCGGGACAGTGCGGCAGAGAGGCTTGACCGACAGGAACAACTCGATTTTCTGCGCCGGGCCATTGAGGATCTTCCTGATGATACTCGTCCGGCCTTCGTTGCAGCAGTCATTGACGGCCACACCTACAAGGAAGTCGCCGAGATGCTTTCGGTTCCGGTGGGGACAGTCGCTCACCGCATTTACCGTGCCCGCCGGAACCTTCGCAATGCGATGCCCGAATTATTTCTGGAGACGTAACAAATGAATGAGGAACTGCAAATCACGCTTGAAAGCCGTATTCAGGAATTGCTGGCGGGCCAGTCGGGTCAGGCGGAGACGGCTGAATTGCTCGCCGTGATCGCGCGGGACGACGATGCCCGTCGGATACTGTCTGATATGGTGGAACTCCAACGGCAATCCCGCCGGAGCCTTGGCTGCGACGTGGACGCTGATGATCTCCAGACCTCCATCGCCGGAACAATCGACTCGCTGCGTTCGATGCGCAGCGCCACGGTCGAATCCGTCCGCACGCAGCGAAAAAGACGAGGTCGGAGCGTACGTATCCTTATCGGGCGGATCGCCTGGCCTATACGCGCCGCCGCGATGGTGGTAATCGGAGTATCCGTATTCCTGGCGGTAACGGCTCGCCATGACAGCCGGATGTTGCGGGACCAACTTGCACGGATGGACAGGACCGTTACCTTTCCAAAACCGACTACCGACGAACTGGCGGGTATGCGTCTGTTGTGGAAACAACTCTCCGAGGGCAGCGGCGACTCCAGACCATGGGTTTTCCTTTCGAACGGCACCGGCCAGTTCGCATATGTGCCGTCCGACCGCCACGCAGCGGATACCGGCGGGTTGGTTCTGCTGCGATGTATGATTGTCGGCGAGGACAAGCAGGGTGCGATGCGGATGAACCTCTTGCTTCCGGCCCGGCAGGCGGTGCGGCTGACCGTTCCGGAGGCGGGGCGACTCGTCGGTCAGCCGGTTCAGTTAACTGTCTCGTCCTCGAATGAATGGGCGGGCATGGGGCTGAAAGTAGGGGACGGTCCGGCCGGTGTGCAGGGGCGAGTTCAAATCGGCGGCGGCGCTGCTGAAATCGGTCAGTTCCGTCTCGACGGCCAAAAGATGAAGGTGTTCCTCCAGGCGATGACACTGAATGGCGAGGTTATCTGATCCGAAAGGGGCGTATTGTGTCGGGCAAAAGCGTGTGCATCTTGTTGGCGGCGGGAGCGGCGGCGGTTGTCGTGCCCTGGTCGGTCGGCCAGGAGACGCGCCCGGCGAGATCCCGACCTGCGGCGCTTGCGGGACCACGGATTTCCATCAACCTCTCAAGTCCCGCCGGAACGGCTGACCGCCCCGCTGTCCCAGCCCTGGCGGGCGGTACGATAACCGTAACTCTCGTCGGTGAACCGAAGACTAGGTGCCTGTGGCAGTTTGGGTATCGCAGTACCGCGATCAAACGGGGGCGTTTGCAACTCGATAACAAAGGCGCCGGGCGGTTCAAACTGGTTTTGCCCGACGTACGCGGCAGGGCTGAATGCACGCTGATGATCATCACGGACGAAAGAAAAGTCTCTCGCCGATTGACTGTATTTCCTTCGGCCAGACTGGCCGGAAATGCCAAACTCATCAAGGCCTGCCGGTTCGCCGTTATCGACGACAGCGGCGGGATTCAGAAGGCCCTGAAGGCGGAGAGAGTGGTTTTTGAAAACCTTACCACCCAATTGTTGCAGGACAGTTTCGACGGTGGTGTGGTAATCCTGGCCGGGTTCAAAAAGAAAGTGTTGCTCAAAATCGCCTTTCGGAGACTTGAGAGTCGGATTAAGAAAGGGCTGTTTGTTGTTATCGTCAATCCGCCCGGGAAGTGGCGGGCATGGGATATATCTCGGCGGCGTCTGTCTCGACCGCTGAAGTCAACGGTGTCCTTTTCCGGGGATTTAGGCAGGGCGATCAGACCGGGGGACCTCGGCGCCGGGCCGTGGCGATCAGTGCTCTACGCTGAAAATCAGTGGGAGATACCGGCCTGGGTCGCGGATTTCGGGAGCAGGTTGTTATGGTTTATGATCCACAGGGGCAGGTCTTGGCCTGCGCCGGCGTGGGTTACGGATGTCGGCGTGGGGCTGCGGCGGTTTGTGCTTTATTGCCAAAGGCGGTGGAGGGTACTGGCGTGGGTTGAGGAGATTTCCAAAGATGATGCGGGAAAACCACATCGCCTCAAACATCCGTTGATCGTCGTGCGGCGGATCGGAAAGGGAAACGTGATCACAGTTCTGTTGCCGCAAATGTCCGACCCCATGACCGACGCGGCAGGAAGAGCGGTTCTGGATGAACTGATGCTTTGGATACTGGCACAACGTTTTGTTAAACCTTTAGATAAGGAGAAGAGATCATGATCAGAAAAATGGTAGTAACGTGTGTGTTGTTGGGGGTTTGGATTTTTGCCGGCGCGGCGGAAAAGACTCCGGAGAAAAAGAAGAAGTTGCCGAAGACCAGGCCGGCTCCCGTTCGGATTACGGCGGCGGTGCTGGATTACGAAGGGACCCTGCCCGGCAACAGGAATCTCGGCTCGCAGATCGCCGATATTCTCACTGCCCGGCTGAGTATCGAAGAGTCCTTCGACCTGGTGGAGCGCGCCAAACTCGGCAAGATTTTCGATGAACACAAACTCAAACTGGTTGGTATGGTCGATCAGGACCAGTCCGCCAAGGTGGGCAAACTCGTGGGGGCAAGGCTGCTGATTATGGGCAAAGTCTTCACGATGGACAAGAAACTGATGATAGTTACGAAGGTAGTCGGCGTCGAGACCGGGAAGGTCAGAGGCACGTTCCGCACCCTGGAACTTAGCAAGCCGCTGTCCGATGGTCTCATGCTTCTGTCTGAAGATATCGCGTCGCTGATAAAGAAAAACGCCGTCAAACTCCTGCCCAAAGGCAGCAGTGTTGTCGATACGCTCGCGGAAATTCGCAAAAAGTTGGGCAAGCGGCCTCGCCCGACGGTGGCAGTGATCGTAATCGAGGAACACAAGGTCCGCCGGATCGCGCCGGTGATCATAATCGACCCTGCCGTCGAAACCGAGATCAAGAAGATGCTCATATCCTGCGGATTCAAGGTAGTCGATACCGGCCAAAACGCCCTGGCCGACTGGGCGAAGAATATGATGAAGGGCAGGAAGCGACCCTGGCCTCCCGCGCTGGACAAGGCCGACTACGTTATTGTCGGAGAGGCCTTCAGTGAATTCGCACTGCGGACGGGCGACCTGGTTACCTGCGCCGCCCGTGCCGAAATCAACATAATCGACCGCAAAACGGGCAGGATCGTCCTGGCCGACCGGCATACCGACCGGGCAGTGGACCTTGCCGAAAATATCGCCGGAAAGACCGCGCTGCAAAAGGCGGGGCGAAAACTTGCCGTTCGAACACTGAAACACTTCGCAAAAACGCTGCCGCAGAAACCTGCAAAAGCGGAAAAAGGCAAAGCGAAGAAACCAGCCGAAAACAAGAAATAAAAATCAGCCACAAAGATAACTTAAAGGAGTACCGGCAATGAAAAAGATTGCAGCATTATTGGTCTTCCTGATAGTCGGCGGACTACAGTTGACTTCCGTTACGTCGAAGCCGCCGACCAAGCCGGCCACCAAGTCGTCGGAAGCACGGTCCAGACCGGTCCGGCGGGTCGTTTTCGCTGCGCCGATGGAAAACGTTACAGGCCAGGAGCAGTACGACCCTGCTGCCGCCGGGATGGGCGACCTGGTGGCTGTGCTGCTTGCACGACAGAAGCACATCACCGTCGTCGAGCGCCAGCGGCTCCTGGCACTGACGGCTGAACAGGCTCGCTCACTTAAAGGCCTGACGGGCGATAAGTATGCAATCGGGGCCGGCAAACTGCTCAAGGCCGATACCGTGCTCACCGGCAGATTGTTCCTCATTAAGGGCAAACTCACCGTCAGCGCCAAGGTCATCGACATCGCCACTGCGCGGGTTGTCGCTGCCGACCAGTTGTCGTGCAGGCCGGAATACCTCATGGAGGCAGCCCTCCAAATGGCCCGCCGACTCGGCAAACAAATGGCGATGCCTCTGCCGAAAATCGACCTGAAGAAGATCGACAAGTCGCCCATCGCCAGCCTCCATTTCGCCAAGGCGCTGAGCCATTATTACGCCGGCAACATGGATGCCGCCATTATGCAGTTCATGCGGACGATGGACCTCGACCCGGACTACATTGAAGCGCACTACTGGTCGGCAATGGCCTACTCGCGCCTCGGCGAGGACGCCCACGCGGTTATCGAGTGGGAAAAATTCCTCAAACGTCAGCCAAAATCAAAACACGCCGAACAGATCAAAAAAATGCTGGAAAAGGCGAAAGCACGCGAAAAGGATTCCGCCGTCGAACGGCTCGGCCCCAGGAGCCGCCCTGCGAAAAAGACCGCGACGACTAATCCTTCGGAGAAAGGCAAAGGCAAATGAGACTGACGCGACTTGCTTGTCTGCTCACAGCCGTTGTGATTCTTTCGGCGGCGCTGCCGGCGTCCGCTGCGACGAATGTGGCTGTTTTTAACTTCCAGATGACCTCCGATACGCCGGAATGGGTCTGGCTGGAGAAGGGACTGTCCGACCGAATTGCCACCGACTTCACGCAAAGCCGCGTGCTGACGGTAACGGCCAGGGATGCAATGCAGGTGCTCGCCCAGAAACTCAACTGGGTGCCGGAAATGGCTACAACCGATCCGAAGCGGATGAAGCAGATTCGCCGGCAACTGCGGATCGAGAACATCGTCAGCGGCATTTACAGCATCGAGGACGGCCGGCTGACGATCACCGCCCAGATTGTCAATGTGAAGACCCGGCAGGAGTTGGCGCGGAAGGTCGTTACCGGCAAGGCTGACGATGTGCTGAAACTTCAGAGGCGACTGTCAGCCGAGTTGATAAGTTGGTTCACAAAGACCCCGGCCAGGCAGATTCTCCCGACGCTTCCGGTCTGGACTCGAAGCCTCCCGGCAATGAAGGCCCTGTACGAAGGTATGGACCTTTACGACCAGGGCCGATATGCCGAAGGCTGGCTGAAGTTCCGCCAGGCCTCGCGCAAGGACCCGGCCTATATTGAGGCTCAGTACTGGGTCGGGAAGATGTACTACTTCATGGCCCGCTACGAGCACGCCCGCCGGGCGATTGAGAAGTTCGTCTATATGGATGAGACACATCCACGCATCATTGACGCGGTGATCGAATACCTTCATACCTACGAGAATTGCGATGTGTCCGTCGATGTGCTACGGGAAGTCTATGCCAAAATCGCACAGCGCTTTCCTAAAGTGAAGATGCCCAGTTGGCCAAACTTCGATCTCGAAAGGGAGTTGCCGATACGGACAGCCGTACTTCTAGGCCACGCCGGGCGGTACAAAGAAGCGGGTTTGATGCTCGATGACGATTGGGAGAACTGGGGCAGATACTGCATGTATGCCCACCGCTGCCTCACCGGCGAATCGTTTCCGAAGGAGACCGTTGAGAAGTGGTACCGTTCCAAGATGGCCTACTATGACCGACATAACGGGAAGTTCCGAAGATGGGGAGTTCAGAAACAACTGGTTAGGGCGTACTCGGATAAGGCCCGGTCCACAACGATTACCAAATCCGCTTCAAGTATGTGCATATCGCAGGACCTGGTCAGGTCCGGAACGGTTGTGCGATATCACTTTGCGCCAAGTGGGTACGTGGCAGAGTCTATTCGGATTCTTCCGGTAATAAAGGACACGAAGGGCCGGATAAAGATAATCGTCAGTAAGGACCTTCGCGGGGACATTGGCGAGAAGTCAGCCGATCTTGCCAGGGCCGTCAAGGATGGCGTTCTGTTCGACAACCTTCCCCCGGCAGGTATTCTGCACATTCGCTGCGAAATTCATCCGGATAAGTCGGATGAGCCGGTGGAAGTCTTCGAAGACGTGCTCTGGCGCATGCGCCTCGAAACGGAATTCAAGAAACTCGGTCCTCACGGTTCGATTGACGTAGCGTGCACGAACGCCTCCGAATTTCGCGTTGACGTGGACGGGCGGCTGGGACGGTGTGGCTCCGGGCTGATTGGACTGCTGAAACCGGGAGAACACACACTTCGATTCTACAGTCCTAACGGCAGGAAGCACCTGGGCGAACGAACACTCAAGTTCACAGTCGAGGTCGGGAAAACAAAACGCCTGGTCGCACACCTGCCGTGGAAAACCGACAGTCCCTGGGCCGACTGGTCTTGTGGAACGCTGGCCGACTCCAGCCATCCCGGAAACATTGTTTCTTTACTGGGCTTCCCTTTCGGGGAAGCGCCTAGCATCGTTATGGACGGTCAGGCCGTCAGGATTGTTTGGTCCTATGCGTATGATATCTGGTTTTCGGCGAGTACGGATGGACGGACCTTTACCGCCCCCGCGAAGATCAACCTGCCGGTATCGAGTGGCTGGCAAGAACACTGTCCCAAGTGTTTTCGGGATGAATCGGGCCGCTACATCCTGACGTTCCTCTCCAATCGTGATTCGCAGCACCGGAGTATGTTGTACATGTGCTGGAGCCGCGATTTCGTCCACTGGAGCGCGCCGGCCTTAGTTCTGAACAGCACTGTGAATGCCCGATACGACATCATCCAGGACAGCCGTGGAAGATACCTGTTGTCTGTCTTTCACAGGTACAAGGCCGCTATTTTTGCCAGCCGGGACACCATCCATTGGGAGCATCTTGGCCGGGTCCCGTGGCGCATCAGTAATGCCGGTGCGTCGATGAAACTACTTGAGCGGGACGATGGCACGTATGAACTGATCGGGCGGCGACAACGGTGGAACACCCCGGCCCAGAAATATGAGCCTGCCTATCTCATGCGATATGTCAGCAATGATGCGGTCAACTGGAGCAAGGGAGAGGTGATTTACAGACTAAAGGCTTGCCCGTTCCCCATTTCGGCCATACATCGCAACGGGCGCACACTAATTGCAGCCTCATATAAGGTGCCGAGGAGTCGCGGGGATCGCCGGTTCTTCCTGCTCCGGGAACAGGCCGACGGCACATGGGAGCGCAGCGAGGAAGTCAAGGCTTCCCCCGATTACAGTCCGGGAATCGCACATCATCCAAAGTGGGGGTATGCCCTTGCCTGGTGCCGGCCCACCCTGATGTTTAGTAACACCTCCCCCTCGAAGGGATCGGGTCCGTACATCCTGCGCGGGCCGGGTTTCGAAAAGTTCCGTTTTGTGCAGGTCGAACCTTACAAGCCCGAACCCGTGGTTGCGAAGAGGCCGCCGAAGCATAAGCCGACACTGCCACCGGGGCAATTGTGGTTTGAGGCCCAGGACGCCGCCAGCGGCGTCACCAGCGAGGTCCTGACGGTAAAAGGAAAAGAACATTTCAAGAAGCCACCGCCGGTCGCCGTAATCCTGACATCTCGCGCGCAGGTAGCGGCCCTGAAATCCGGCGACTTGGCGTTTCACGTGGCCGTCGATTGGTCAAATCCGAAATTCAAGTATCCCGACAAGATATACCTCGACTTTACAGGCAAAGGGGACTTCAGAAGTGCCCGTCTCCTGAAACGCACGATGCTGATGCGCGAACCTTCGCAACAATCCTATACGTGCGAATTCTTCGCTGAATCACTCTCCCTGAAGTATGATGGCCGAACCTATCCGGTACACCTCAAGTGTCAATATGCCAAATCGCCGTATGTCGAGGAGTTAAGCCTCAGGCTGGGGACTGTTGCCAAGGGTCTGTGCTATTTCGGCAAGAGGCTCTACCGTGTCCACGTCTTGGACGCAACCAGCAACCTGCGTTTCAACGACATTTCAAAGCCCGCCGTAAGCCAAGGTGGCTATATCAAGTTTGGTTGTGGCGATTTTGTATGGGTTTATCCCGCCAAAGGTCCCGCCAAGCCTGCCGATACCGACATGTGCGCGGGTTACGGACAACCGATTTGCGTGAATGGCGTGCTCTACAATGTGGAAGTATCAGCCGATGGTACAAAGGTCAGCGCTAAACCGTATGCCGGCGAGACCGCCAAAGTTCGGATCAATCACCCGTCGTGGCGCGTATGGTTTCTGGGTAAAAAACATACCTTTCTGTTTTCAGGCGGACTCAAACCCGTTCTCGTACCACCTGATCGTTACCATTTGTGGGGATACTGGGAGTACACAAGCGCCAACAGGAAAAAATCACCTTGCCTCCGAGTGTCTGACCTGAACCCGCAAGGCCGGCGACTGATTGCTACAGTTACGGCAGATAAGACGAATGAGATCGCGATTGGTTCCCCGCTCACCGGCGTTCTGGAAGCCCAACCACAAGGTCAGGCTGTCAGGTTTCAATTTGGGGTTGTGGGTGTCGGCGGCAGTGCGATCCTGGGTATTGATCCGCCGGGTGGTAAGGGCGGATCGTCCGCACCCATAGTCGAAATCGTCGATTCGCAAGGTAAACGGGTCGGTTCGCTCGAGATGGAATATGGGGGTGATGGCCACTTCTACACCGCAACCTGGCGTAACCGCAAAAAGTTAACCGGCAAGTTCACTGCAGTAGTGCAGTGGGATACGCTCGGGTTCAAATTCAAGACCGAGAAAATCACGTTCACAATCGAGTAAGAGCGGACCGTTTTGCCGCTGGGCTTGGAATGACGAATGCAGACAGATAACGAATATCGGAATTTTTTGCTCGCAACGATAGTGTTCGCTGTCGTGTCCTTTTGTACGCCGCCGGCGTCTGCTGCGACGAACGTGGCGGTTTTCAACTTCCAGATGACCTCCGAAACGCCGGAGTGGGTCTGGCTGGAGAAGTTTCTCTCCGACCAGATTACCACGGATTTCGCCCGCAGCAAAACGCTTTCCGTCGTCGCACGCGACGAAATGCAACTGCTGGCGCAAAAGATCAACTGGGCGCCGGAAATGGCTACCACCGATCCGAAGCGCATGGCCGATATCCGTCGGCAGTTAAAGATAAAATACCTGGTCAGCGGGATATGCAGCGTCAAGGACGACCGGCTGGAGATTATTGCCCAGATTGTCCACGTCAAGGATCGCAAGGAACTATATCGCAAGAAGGTTATCGGCAAAACCGGCGAGGTGTTTGCTCTTCAGAAGCGTGCCTCTGCCGACCTGTTGAGTTGGTTCACCAAGCGTCCAGCCGGTCAGATACTGGCAGAACTTCCGGTCTGGACGCGCAGCATCCCCGCCGCGAGGGCGCTGTACGAGGGTATGGACCTCTACGATCAGGGCCGATACGCCGAGGCCTGGTTGAAGTTCCGCCAGTCGTCCCAAAAGGACCCTGCCTACGTCGAGGCCAAGTACTGGGTCGGCAAGATGTACTACTTCATGGACCGATACGAACACGCCCGCCGGGCCTACGAAAAGTTCGTGTATCTCGACAGCGTCCACCCCCGTATGGGCGACGCCATAGTGGAGTACCTGCATACTTACGAAAAACTCAACGCGCCGCCAGAGACGCTGCTGAAACTCTACGACCATTTCCAAAAACGCTGGCCTGACGTGAAGGTCCACGACTACCTTTTTCATCACAATGTTGGCATCAGTGGCGAGTGGCTCAGGTTTCGAACCGCCAAGGTGCTCCAGGGACTCGGCAGACACGGAGAAGCGGTCCGTTCGGCCAAACCGGCGTGGGGCGGCGGCTGGACCGAAATGCACGGTGAATTTGCCGTTGAGAATGCGACGCTTCATAACATGCTTACCGGAGAAACGCTTGGTTCGGACATCCTGATGTGGGACATGGAGCGATGGGATCACAGACGTTTCTTTCTGAAGTTCACCGCCGGTGAAAAGGAAAAAATCAGCAAGGAAGGCAGGAACCCGATCCTGCTGGTCGGAAGGAAATATCCGGATATAGACAGGCTGCGCGTATTCGAGACCGCCCGCGAGCGATGGACCGTGCTCCTGGTCGCGCCGAGCGGACACATCTTCAAGAGGATTCGGTTCTATCCGGTCGCCAACGGCAACGAAGGCGTAATCGACGTCCGTATCATTCGTGCGGATTCACGTTTCCTGCCCGTTTGTCCTCCGATCATTGGGGTTTTTGACAAGGCCCGCAGCGAGGGCGTATGCTTCGAGAATCCTCCGCCGGCTGGGATGTTCCGCGTCGATTTTGAAATTCGGGCCAAACACGATCAAAGTCCGCCTGTATTGGTGGATGGTATCCGCATCGTGCCGGAGTTCGAGAAAATCGGCCCTCACGGTGCGATTGAGGTGGCTTGTTCCACCACGCCCGACTTCCGAGTGGATGTTGACGGACGCCATGGCCGGTACTATCACGGTATCATCGGGCTGCTCCGGCCCGGAAAGCATACGCTTCGGTTTCGTCCTATTGACCCGAAAAGCCACTACGATGAATGGACGACCACCGTTTCCGTCCAGCCGGGCAAAACCATCTCTGTAGTGGTGCGCCTCCCATGGAAAAAGTCCAGCCCCTGGGCCTCGTGGAATGACGGAACGTTGATAGGTCGAAAATACTCCGGCCACAAACTCTGCCTGCAAAAAGCCTGGGATAACCCACCCTGCATATTGATGGACAATGAGACGGTTCGGATTATCTGGGGCCGCCAGCGGGACATCTGGACATCGGTCAGTCGGGACGGGCGGAAGTTTTCGTTACCGCGGAAACTCCCGCTGCCCGTGTCCAGCGGATGGTCTGAAAGTAACGTCAAGTGCCTGCGCGACGAGTCGGGACGGTATATATTAACGTTCCTTTCAGATCGAAATGGGCAACACCGGTCGCTTCTCTATATGAGTTGGTCGCGCGATTTAGTCCACAGGAGCGCCCCGTCGCTGATTCATGACAAGGGAATGAAGAAATATTATTTAATAC
>JAUVIQ010000228.1 GCA_030592655.1 Planctomycetales bacterium
CTGATGTCCGTTGAATACGCCCGATGTATCTGCGGTATCGACGAACCCCGCGTAGCCCTGCTGAGCATCGGCGAAGAAGACGCCAAGGGAAACCAACTCGTCAAGGAAACACGGGACCTGTTCAAGTCCGATACGGAAATCAGGTTTGTCGGTAACGTCGAGGGAAGGGAGATGTTCCACGGCGCCTGCGACGTTGTCGTTACCGAGGGATTCGTCGGAAACGTAGCCCTGAAACTGATGGAAGGTCTGGCAGAGGGGCTGTTCAAATCCACTTACATGGAGTTGACGCGGTCCAACCCCGACCTTGCCGGTCAGTTTGAGCAGGCAATCACCACGATTAAGGAAAAGTACGACTTTAATGAATACGGTGGCGCGCCGCTTCTGGGAGTCAACGGAATCTGCATTATCTGCCACGGAGCCAGCAACCCCAGGGGTATTACCAAGGCCATCGGCGTAACGCTGAATTTCGCCAAAACGCACATCAACGACCGTATCACCGAGTGTCTGGGTCGGCGTGGATCAAACGGGGACGATTTATGAATAACCCATTTCGAGCGGTAATCGCCGGGGTCGGAGCATATGTTCCCGACAAAGTGCTTACCAATGCAGATTTCGAACGTATGGTCGATACGTCCGACGAGTGGATAATCAAGCGCACAGGTATCAAGGAGCGGCACATCGCCGGCGACGGTGATTCGACCGTATCCATGGCCGTCGAAGCGTCCCGACGGGCCTGCCGGGACGCCGGTGTCGAACCGGAGGAACTGGACATGATCGCCTGCGCGACCATCACTCCCGAAACACTCTGCCCCTCCAGCGCATGCTACATCCAGCGCGACCTGGGCGCTGCCAAAGCGGCGGTGTTCGACTTATCGGCCGCTTGCAGCGGATTCGTCTATTCTCTGGCGATTGCGAGTCGGTTCATCGAGGCCGGTCAGTTCAAAAACTGCCTCGTCATCGGCGCTGAAACCCTAAGTCGGTTCACCGATTACGAAGACCGGGGCAGTTGCATCCTCTTCGGCGACGGAGCCGGAGCGGTCGTGCTCAAACCGACCGAAGATGACTCAAAGGGCGTTCAGTACACCGTAATGCACGCCGACGGAAACGGGTGGGACTTCATCTGGCTCCCCGCCGGCGGGGCAAAAATGCCCGCATCACAGCAGACGATCGACCAGCGCCTCCATTACCTGAAAATGCGAGGAAGGGACGTCTATAAATTCGCCATCGAAAAAATGCAGTGGCTGTTGGAAGACTGCATGAAAGCGTGCAATCTTACCGTCGATGACGTGGACCTCGTCGTACCGCACCAGGTAAATATCAGGATTCTCAAATCCGCTACGGGAAAATTGGGCTTTCCGATGGATAAGGTCTATGTCAACATAGAGCGGTTCGGTAACACCTCGGCAGCCTCCATCCCCATAGCACTGGATGAGGCGGTACGAACAGGGCGCGTCGGACCCGGTTCGACAGTACTGCTGGTAGCATTCGGAGCAGGACTGACCTGGGCAGGGGCGGTCGTGAAACTGTAACCAATTACCAATTACTACTACGATGAAAGCAGCGTTTTTATTTCCGGGGCAGGGTGCTCAGCAGGTCGGGATGATGTCCGACCTGGCTGAAGCGTCATCTGCGGCGAGAGGCGTCTTCGCCGATGCCGATGAGCAGTTGGGATATGCGCTGAGCGAATTATGCTTCAAAGGTCCGTCCGATCGTCTTGACGCCACAGACATCGCCCAGCCGGCGATATTCGTCTGTTCAGTCGCCGCCGCCGCCGCGATGAAAGAGGCGCTGGGCGAGGCCGCTCCGGTAGCGACAATGTCTGCGGGATTGAGCCTGGGAGAATATACCGCCCTGCACCAAGCCGGTGCGATAGACTTCGAATCGGCGCTTGATTTGGTGTCCAAACGCGGGCAGTTTATGCAGGCCGCCGCCGAGGCCTATCCGTCGGGAATGGTCAGCATTATCGGGCTGGACGAGCAGAAAGTCGTCGAACTCTGCGCAGCCGCCGCCGAAGGGGCTGTCCTTACGCCGGCGAATTTCAACAGCCCCGGGCAGATAGTTGTCTCCGGCGACCTCGGCGCCTGTGAGCGTGCGGCGGAACTGGCGAAGGAATTCGGCGCTAAAGGGGCGGTCCCCCTGAAAGTCGCCGGCGCTTTTCACAGCGAATTTATGGCGCCGGCTGCGAAAAAACTCGCCGACGTCATTGCCGATGTCAAAATGCGCCAACCGCTACTTCCGGTAATTTCAAATGTCGATGCCGAACCGCACGATGGAGCCGAATCGATAAAGGAAAAACTCATCCGCCAGGTAATTTCACCGGTACGCTGGGAGCAATCGGTTCGCCGGATGCTGGATGACGGCATCGAGCGGTTTTACGAGATAGGTCCGGGGCGAGTGCTTGCCGGATTAATGAGAAGGATTGAACGCCGGGCCGAAGTCGTCAGCATCAATTCCGCCGACGCATTGGCAAAACTCGCCGGCGAATTGGCACAATAGGAAATGATATTATGGGTGGAACACAGGAACGATAATTATGTCCGAAAATGAAAAAGTCGCAATCGTAACAGGCGCCAGCCGGGGAATCGGACTGGAAATCACCCGCCAACTTCTGGATATGGGAATGACCGTTGTAGCGGTGGATATCCGCGAGGACCTGCTGGCAGAGATGCCCGCCTCGCTACCGGATGCGGGCGAAAAACTCGATACCCGCACTCAGGACGTTACCGACAGCAAAGGATTCAGCGCCGTTATCGACGCAGTGGCCGAAAAATACGGGCGAATCGACGTGCTGGTCAACAATGCCGGGATAACCCGCGACGGGCTGCTGATGCGAATGAGCGACGAGGACTGGGAACTTGTCCTGAAGGTCAATCTGACCAGCGCGTTCATCGGCAGCCGCGCCGTCGCCAGGCACATGATTCGACGACGCGAAGGCGCAATTATCAACATGGCGTCATTCAGCGGTATCGAGGGAAACCGGGGTCAGGCGAATTATTCGTCGTCCAAAGCCGGGCTTATCGGACTGACCAAGTCCACCGCCAAGGAACTTTCCGGCAAGAATGTCCGCGCCAACGCCGTCGCGCCGGGGTTCATCGCTACGGAAATGACCGAGGCCTTGCCGCAACAGGCGAAGGATATGGCTTTGGCGCTGATCCCGCTCAAAAGGATGGGGCAGCCCT
Organism: Planctomycetales bacterium; assembly: GCA_030592655.1. Classification (GTDB taxonomy): domain Bacteria; phylum Planctomycetota; class Phycisphaerae; order SM23-33; family SM23-33; genus JAUWNJ01. The sequence continues at coordinate 3,180 of JAUVIQ010000228.1, forward strand.
CGGACGTCGCTCGTGTAGTGGCGTTCCTGGCGTCCGATAACGCGACCTATATCACCGGACAGGTAATCAGCGTGGACGGCGGGCTGCACATGTAAGAACCTCGGACAGAAAGAGGACACAGAGGATTTTTGGTAATTTCCAATTTCCAATTTTCAATTTCCAATTGAAAAAACATCCAGATACTCATTCAATCAATTGGAAATCGAAAATTGGAAATTGGAAATTACTTTTGTCAGGGCATAGTTACCGTTATAGTACCGCGACGTTATGACAAGCCTCCCGTGTGGGCGGCAAAAATAAAGTGAAGATAAAACTTTCTTTATATTGAGGAGAAAACAGTGGCCGAAGGAATTGAAGAAAAGGTCATAGAGATCGTCAGTGAGCAGATGGGTGTTGACAAGAGCGAGATTACTCGCGAAACGTCCTTCGTCAACGACCTGAACGCCGACTCGCTGGACACGGTAGAACTGGTCATGGAGTTCGAGGATGAGTTCGAAATGAGCATCCCCGACGAAGAGGCCGAAAAAATCCAGACCGTAGGTCAGGCAATTGACTACATCAAGGAACACGGTAAGAAAGGTTCCGACTGACGCCGAACAGGGTGTCAGCCGGTTCAAAGCCTGCAACGAGTACGTTCCGTAAGTAGTTAGCTTTCAGGCCGCACGCGAGGCGCTGCACAATGACGAAACGCCGGGTAGTCATTACCGGTCTGGGCACGGTCAACCCGCTTGCTCACGACGTTGAGAATTTCTGGACCGCTCTGCTCGAAGGGCGCAGCGGTATCAGAACCATTGCGCGGTTCGACACCGAGGGATATGCCTCGCGGATAGGCGGGGAAGTGGTCGATTGGGCGGGCGTCCCGCCGGAGTACGTCGAGAAGCGCAAGATGAAGCGCCTGGATCGCTTCGCCCAGTTCGCCATCGCCGCCGCTGTCGAAGCCGTCGAAAACAGCAAAATCGACTTCGACGCCACCGACAAGGACCGTTGCGGCGTGCTGATAGGAAGCGGTATCGGAGGGCTGGAAACACTCCAAATCCAGAACAGGATATTGCTGGAAAGAAATCCCTCGCGGGTAAGCCCGTTCACTATCCCCAGATTGATGGTCAATGCCGCCAGCGGGAACGTCGCCATACTCTGGGGGTTGCGCGGGCCTAACAGCGCCGTCGCCACCGCCTGCGCCTCGGCCGGTAACGCCATCGGCGACGCGGCCCGACTTATCCAGCGCGACCAGACCGACGTAATGATTACCGGCGGGTCCGAAGCGGCGCTC
>JAUVIQ010000056.1 GCA_030592655.1 Planctomycetales bacterium
CGGCCGGTGGGAAAGATTTACAAGACCCGCGACGGCATTTTGTCGTATAATGGAAACCGGTCGGCCGGTGGAAGGTCGCTCCCCCTTTGGGGGGAGAGGAAAGTCCGAGCACCACTGAACCACGGTGGTGGGTAACGCCCACCGTCCTGCGTAGCCTGTAAGGCGAAGCGGGATAGGGAAAGTGCCACAGAAAATATACCGCCGGCTCCGGGATTTTTTCGAGATATGGCTGTCTCCTTCGCCGGGGGTCGGTAAGGGTGAAAAGGTGCGGTAAGAGCGCACCGCGACGATGGTAACATCGTCGGCTTGGTAAACCCCACCGGGTGCAAGGTCAAGCAGCGATTACGACTTGGTTCAGGTCTTATGATCGCGGGTAGGCCGCTTCCGTATGGAGAGCCCGTCAGCGATGGCGGGTCAAGACAGATGGCCTTCGCCCCGTCTCCGGAAAGTCCGCCGGGGACGGGGAACAGAACTCGGCTTACAGCCGGCCGACCGGGACATTTTTCAAGAAGAATTCAGTTACGGTTTTTTTGGAAGTATCCCCGACCTTTCGTTTCATAAATACCCGACCTTTCGCTCCGCTCAAGGTCGGGCTTTTTTAAAAAAGCCCGGAGATGAGCGGAGCGAATCTCCGGGAATCACGCGGTGCAAATTTCCGAAAAGAAGCATTTATTTCTCGCACCACACCCACGCATTTTTGTGATTCCTGATGTATTTCAGGACGTTCGCCCAATGCTCATCATCACGAACGAGGACAGGTTTGCATCCGCCCGCCCATACCTGTCCGGGAAGTTGGTCACGAATTCTATGCGAGGACACCTTCTTGACACGTCCGATCATTTGCTTCAATCCTGATTGCAAACATAAAACCGCGACATGAACATGCTGCCCGCCGACAGACAATACGGCCACGTCAACACCCTCTTTGAAAAACTGCTCCAGGCACGCCTGTCCGGCGATTGGTCTCAAAGACGACGGAATCGTTACGGACGGCGCTCGCATACGCTCTTTTACGTAAGTATGGAGTCCTTCGTAAATGCCCGGTACAGGTGGATTCTTATAGTCTCCCTCAACGTGCAAGCGATGATGGCGAGTGCGAAACCCGCGCGGATCACCGGGAAGCCAACTACCATAAGTGCAAAAGATTATGTGGTATCGACGCTTACTCATGCGTGTCGTCCTTTTTGGAAATTGAGTTGCAAGTTTTTCAGGAGTGTACCCGACCTTTCGTTTCCAGAGAATACCCAACCTTTCGCTTCGCTCAAGGTTGGGCTTTTTTTGAAAAAGCCCGGAGATGAACGGAGTGAATCTCCGGGAATGCGCCACTCCGGGAATACACAATCATTCATTGACGCGTTTGATGTCAGCGCCGAGTGCGGCGAGTTTGGTTTCGATATGCTCGTAACCTCGGTCGATGTGATAGACCCGGCTGATGGTCGTGGTTCCCTCTGCCGCCAGGCCCGCAAGGACAAGCGCCGCCGACGCTCGTAAGTCGCCGGCCATTACCGGCGCGCCGACCAGACGCTTTACGCCGGTGATAATCGCCGTCGGGCCTTCCTTGCGAATGTTCGCGCCCATCCTCGCAAGTTCCGAGACATGCAGAAAACGGTCGGGGTAAATCTTCTCGGTGATGACGCTGTTACCACCGGCCAGGCATAATAACGTCATCAACTGGGCCTGGAGGTCGGTCGGGAAGCCCGGATAAGGCTGGGTGGTTACGTCGGTCGCCGAAATCCTCCTCCGGCTGCTGATAACGGCTCCGCCATTGTCTTTCTCGATAATGACGCCGATCTGACGGAGTTTATCGACAACGGCCATCATGTGGTCCAGGCGTACCTGGGAGAGTTTCACCTCGCCGTTTGTAATGGCGGATGCGACCATGAACGTCCCAGCCTCGATGCGGTCGGGTATGATTTGGTGCGTCGTTCCGTGGAGGTTTTCGACGCCTTCAATTGTTATTCGCGGCGAACCTGCGCCGGTGATCTTCGCGCCCATTTTATTGAGGAAATCGGCGAGGTCCTGCACCCCCGGCTCGCAGGCAGCGGACTCGATAACGGTCGTCCCTTCAGCCAGCGTCGCCGCCATCATGATGTTGGCGGTTCCCGTAACGGTCGATCCGAAAGGCCCGCCGAGGAAAATTTCCGCACCCTTGAGGCGCTTCGCCTTTGCGACGACGTCGCCGCTCTTCAGGTCGATCTGCGCGCCCAGCGCTTCCAGCCCGCGAAGGTGAATATCAATCGGGCGTGAGCCGATGGCGCACCCGCCGGGCATCGCTACGCGGGCGTAGCCTCGCTTGGCTAACAGCGGACCCAGCACGCAGATACTCGCCCGCATCGTACAGACGAGGTCGTATCGGGCATGGGAGTCATTCTCGCCGGCGACTTCCAGTTCGACGGTGTCGTCATGGTGGTCGGCCTTGACGCCGAGTTCGCCCAACAGGGATGAAAGGGTTTTCACGTCGGCAACATCGGGAAGCCCGGTAAGTTTGCTAGGCCCGTCAGCCAGCAGGCAGGCTGCCATTATCGGAAGCGCAGCGTTCTTCGCTCCGCTGACAGCCACCTCGCCCCGAAGCCGGCGCCCGCCTTGAATGATAAACTGATCCATCAGTGTTCTATATCACAATGCATTGAATTGCTCAACGGTCATCCCCGCCTGCTTGAGGAGTTTTCGTAACAATCCGAAGCCCAGTTCGCGATGGTCCGGAACGGATAATGTCCATTTATATTCCGGATGCGTCAGCATGATGTGCGAACCGCGCCGGCGAGCCTGCGTCCAACCAGCCCGCTGGAACTTTTGCACTGCCCTGCGACCGCTAACCAGACGCAGTTTTCGACTCATCAGACAGTTACCTCGATTCGCTCGCCTTCAGGCGCAGGGGTCTTGGTCGCCATAACTTCCAACCAGCCTGATATTGCCTCTTTGATGTTCTCAATGGCCTCCTGCCTCGTCTGCCCCTGCGAAAGGCATCCCGGCATCGCCGGAACCTCGACGACGAAATAACCCGACTCATCCTGTTCGAGAATTATCTGGATGTTCATAAGGTATCTCCGTTGTGCTTGCGAACTTTCAGACCTTTTATCGATATACTAAAACGCATGATACCACAGGTCGGACGCCAGTGCTATCCTCAATCCGCAAGGTTCAACAGTTTGAGCCATCATTTCCTTGACTGCCACAATTGATTGACGAAAATACCTTCCCCGCAGAGATAAGGGTTTGTTATGGAATCCGGGAGACAACTAATGGGCAGAGCAGTGGAATGGACCGACGAAATATGGCTGGAGCCGCCGAGCATCTATCGCAGCGCGCCGTTCTGGGCGTGGAACGATTGGATGGACCCGCAGCGCCTGTGCCGTCAGATTGAGCAGATGCACTCGGCGGGTATGGGCGGGTTCTTCATGCACAGTCGCTATGGCCTGAAGACGCCGTACCTCTCCGATGAGTGGTTCGCCTGCGTGGATGCGTGCGTGGAGCAGGCCCGCCGACTCGGTATGAAGGCCTACATTTACGACGAGGACCGCTGGCCGTCGGGGACCGCCGGGGGGATGGTAACCAGCGATCACCCCGAACTGTCTCGACGTCCGTTGGTGGCGCTGCGGGCAGATCGTGCGCCGGAAGAGATGGAAAAGATAGCGCGCTTCGCCGTGAAGTTCGACGATTCCGAGCGGGTCCGGGCATATCGACCACTCAAGGATTCCGAGCGCCCCGCCGACGATGAGACGATAATTTCCTTCGCTGTCGGCGTGAGTGAACCGACGCGGACCGGCTCACCCTACCTGGACACGCTCAACGCCGAAGCGGTTGGAGAGTTCATTCGCCTGACACACCAGGCCTACGCCGACCGCTTCGGGAAGGATTTCGGGGAGTTGATCCCCGCCATCTTCACCGATGAGCCGAACTGCGGAGCCGGGAAGATTTCCCCCGAGGGGCTTCTCGCCAGGGCGCCCTGGACGAAGAAATTGCTGCGCCGGTTTAAGCGCCGCCGAGGATACGACCTGCGCGAACACCTTATCGAGTTGGTCCTGCCCCTGGCCGACGGCGAATTCAGCAAGGTCCGCCACGATTACTACAGGACGGTAACGGAGTTATTCGTGGAGAATTACTCCGCCCGGATCGGGCGCTGGTGCCGGCGGCACGGCATCGTGTTAACGGGGCACTATAATGCCGAGACTTCCCTGGCGTTCCAGATTGGTTTCCTCGGTGCGGCAATGCCGCACTACGCCCACCAGCAATGGCCCGGAATCGACATCCTCACCGACCAGCGCGAAGAGATCGACACGGTCAAGCAGTGCACCTCCGTGGCGGCACAACTGGGGCGGGAGCGGGTTTTGAGCGAATTGTACGGCTGTACCGGCTGGGACTGGCCGATGGAAGGCCACAAGTTCAACGCCGGATGGCAGTACGTATTGGGGGTCAACTTCCGCTGCCCGCACCTGTCACTGTACAGCCTGGCCGGAGGGGCCAAACGCGACTTCCCCGCAAGCATTTTTCCCCACAGCCCGTGGTGGAAATACTACCGGACGGTGGAGGACTACTTCGCCCGGCTGAGCCTGATGCTCACTCAGGGCAAGTGCGTCCGCGACGTGCTGGTAATCCATCCGGTCGAGAGCGCCTGGGGACTGTTCCTGCCGACGCGCGAGAAATTAGGGTGGTTCAAAACGCTCGGTACCGGCCCGGTCGCCGAACTGGACCAGCCCTTCCAGTCGATGCTGGTGGCGCTGCTGGACGGCCATTACGACTACGACCTGGCCGATGAATCACTGCTGGAACGCTACGGCAGGACAACCAAAGACCAACTGGCTGTCGGCAGAATGAGATACCGCCTCGTGGTGGTTCCGCCGACGGTTACGCTGCGGGCGAGCACCGTGGCGCTGCTGAAGGAATTCGTCTCCGCCGGCGGGCGGGTGCTGTTTGCCGGAAGCGCGCCCGACCGCATTGACGGAGCAGTTTCGGAAAAATTGTCGGACTTGCTCGAACAGGCCGACGTGTGTGAACCGGAAGAGGTCGTCGCTGCTGTCGAGCAGCGCCTGGACCGCCGCGTCAGCGTTATCGAGAACGGCCGCCGCGCCGGATATGTCTGGACCATGCTGCGGAAAGTCAAGGGCGGGCAGTTATTGTTCGTCCAATCCTGTGATCGCAATGCCGGACACGACGTCCGCGTTTCCATTACCGGCCGAAAACCCGTTGTCCTCTGGGACGCTATGACGGGCAATCGCCGCCGGGTCGAAGCGGCCTCCGGAGGCGGTTCCGTCGAGTTCGACCTGCATCTTCCGCCGACGGGTTCGGCCCTGGTGAGTGTGGGTCTGCGAGTCGATGCCGATGAGCCTCTCGAACCGGCCGCCATTGCTTCGACGGTCGATGCCACGCCGCCGTGGAAGATAGAACTGCCCGAACCCAACAGTTTCCCGTTGGACTTCTGCCGCTTCCGCGTCGGCGAAGGGGATTTATCGGCCCCGATGCCGGTGCTGCTGGCGGATGAGAAGATTCGCGCCCATTTCGGTTTGCCGGCGAGAGACAATGCAGGCCCCCAGACATGGCTCCTCGCCGCCACAGGACAGGCTGACCACAAACCGCTGGGCCGGTGCGAAATGGCCTTCAACTTCCACGTCTCCGATATTCCGGCGTCTCTGCACGCGGCAATCGAGCGGCCTGAAGATTTCGAAATTATCGTCAATGGGCAAACAGTCGCGTCCGAACCGACCGGCTGGTGGGTCGATGAAGACCTTAAGACGATTGACATCAGCGGCGCCGTCAAGGACGGGGACAACGAATTGCTGCTGCGGTTCGATTATCGTTCGGAGATGGAACTGGAAGACCTGCACCTTGTCGGTCCGTTCGGCGTTCGACAGAGCGGTCCGAAGCGGACGTTCGACGGTTACACGCTGACCGTTCCGCCGACGGAACTGTCCGCCGGTTCATGGGTCGGGCAGGGTCTGGATTTTTACGGTGGGGCAGTGGAATACCGCATCGGCGTTCCTGATTCGGTCCGCACTGCTGTCGAGGACGGGTGTCGCATCAGGCTGACGCTTCCGGAGGTCAAGTGCACCGCCGCCGCCATCCACGTCGGCGCCGAAACCTTCGTACTACCCTGGCCGCCGATGAGCGCGGATATTACCGACGCACTTGCCGACGGGGTTGGGGAGGTTCGTGTCGAGGTCATCGGTGGCCGGAAGAATATCCTAGGCCCGCTGCACACGCCCTGGGTCAGGGTAACCGGCCCGGATAACTTCAGCCCGCATCACGAGCAGTGGACCGACGAGTATCTCCTAAACGACCACGGCCTGCCGGCCCCGCCGGTGTTCGAAATACTGGAATAGTTTTGATATGGGAATCACCCCATAATTTCCATATTTACGCGATGGTATATGCCAGGGCTACCCGCTCGATTCCGGCGGGGTCTTTGAGGAAGCGGATATTCTCGTAGCAGCCGGTTTGGTTAAGTAGGTCATAGACCCGCTCCGCCTGGTCGAATCCGATTTCGACAGCCAGTAGTCCGCCGGTGGTCAGATGGGCCGGGGCATCGCGGATGATGCGGGTGATGAATTTCAGTCCGGTAGGCCCTGCGCGGAGGGCTGTGTCCGGCTCGCGCTTGACCGATTTGGTAAGTTGCTCCATCTCCGCATCGGTTACGTAAGGCGGATTGGATGTGATTATGTCAAACTGGTCTGGGTGCCGTGGCCGCGGTGTTTGCGGCCACGTCAACAAATCGGCCTGTTCGACGCGGACACATCTGTCCAGCCCATGCCGCTCGACGTTTTCTCGCGCTACGGCCAAAGCGGCTTCGGAGATGTCGGTGGCCAGGACGGTCAATGTCGGGCACTGCTTCGCAGCCGCGACTGCCACGCATCCGCTTCCGGTGCAGACATCCCATAATCGCAGCGACCTGCTGCGAACGTGATCAACCACCGCATCGACCAGGAGTTCCGTCTCATGCCGGGGAATGAGCACGTCGGGCGTTACCTTAATCGTCAGCGAATAGAACTCCTTCCATCCGGTCAGGTATGCGATCGGCTCTCCGTCGCCGGCTCGCCGGACGAGTTCGCGGAAGGCAGACAGATGCTCATCGCTCGGTGTCCGGTCGAACCGCGTGTACAGCGACACTCGCGGGCAATCCAGGACATGCCCCAGCAGCACCTCGGCGGCCAGCCTCGGCTCGTCGATACCGAAACGCGCAAAATAGTCCTTCGTCCAATTAATCAGACGAAGGACCGTCCAGTTGTCGGCTGTAGCGTTCATACTCTGATTGCAGCAGAAGAAGAAAGAATAGCGGGATTATAAAGATTACAGGATTATATGGATTTTTATTTTTGTTGAAAGAAGAAGAGAAAATTTTCATTCACCCGTGGAGAAATAACGGTAGAATACGCTGGAGGATGAATCCCCCCGCAGTGCGGGGGGATTATAACGAAATGATAATTGATTGTCATACACGGATATGGGCTTCGCCGGGGCAGATGGGTCTCGGCGCTTCCGGATGGCTTGTGCGCCATGGCGGGCAGGAGAATCTCTCTGCCGATCCGAGCGAGCACGCCGCCGCTTCACGCGAGGTTACCAAAACGCTCGTATGGGGTTTCCGAAGCCGGCATCTCAAGGCGGAGGTTCCCAACGCTTTCCTCGCCGATTACGTCGCCCAGCACAAACAGCACGCCGTAGGTATAGCGGCCATTGACCCGACCGAACCGGACGCGATGGAACGTCTGGCGAAAATCGCCGATCATTCGGAATTCGCCGGAATTACCATCAGCCCCGCCGCACAGAGTTTTCATCCAGCCGACACGCGGGCCTATAAGGTGTATGCCTTCTGTGCCGAGCACCGGCTGGGCGTGTTCGTCGAAAGCGGGACGGACTTTGCACCGCAGGTAGTTCTCGAATTCGCCCGCCCGTACCTGTTCGATGAGATAGCGAGAGATTTTCCAGCCTTGACAATCGTCATCTCCGCGATGGGTAGCCCGTGGGTCAACGAAACCGTCGCGCTGCTCGCGAAGCAGCCGGGGGTTTATGCCGACATCGCCGCGCTGCTCCGCAACCCCTGGGGAGCATACGAATCGCTGCTGAAGGCGCATCAGTCGGGAGTAACGGAGAAATTGCTTTTCGGAAGCGATTTCCCGTTCTCGACAGCGGCTGAAGCCATTGAGCGGATGTACCGCATAAACGAAATAACCCACGGCACAAGCCTGCCGACCGTGCCGAGAGAAATCCTGCGCGGAATAATCGAACGAGACGCAATGACGGAACTGCAAATAGGGACTGGGGACTAGGGACTTGGGACTAGGAAAGAAAAAAAAGCAGAAACACGGAATTGACCAGGTTAAACAAGATATATCAGGAGCACGACAATGAAACGACTGACGATGATTCTGGCCGCGACGATGATATTCCTGACACTTGGATGCGAGAGAAGGGTCGGACAGGCGAAAGACGCCGACAGGTTCGACGAAAAAATCGACGGCCCGGTCTGCGTGCTGACCGTCAGTGCTGACGAGAACCTGTTGGCCGACCAGAGAAAAATATCCCGCCAGGCCAAACTTGATGCCGAAACGCCTGCCGAAAGCGAAGAAAGGACCGACGATGAAGGTACTACTCCCTCGCCGACACCTGCGCCTGCCGGTGATCCGATATCAGCCGTAAAGCAGGTTCTGGGCGAGGCCATCTCGGCTGCGAAATCCTCACAACCAAACCAGGTGCTGAAATTCTACACGGACGCGGACGCTACGGCGATTAAGGCGGTCGTGGGGGCAGCTAAGAAAACAGAGAGCAGGATGGCAGCTTTGGAAAAACTGGTACAGGACAAACTGGGCCTATCACTTCCAAACAAGATGAAGGAAATTACACAGCAAAAGTTCTATACACCCGCCACCGACCTGGCGTTGCTTAACATGGACGAGTTGAAGTTCGAAACCAAGGGACCGGACGTAATCGTAACCGATCCTGGAAACTTGGTACTCATCTTTACCGACACGCCTGGAGGGTGGAAGATACAACTCGATCAGCTGGAGAGAGATTTAGAAAGTGTACAGGGCGATGTGCTTGCCGGTCTCGACAAAATTGCCGATGAAATGACCACTGGCATCAACAGCGGCACCATAACCAAGGACAATTTTCAGACCAAGGCTGACGAGATGAGGGACAAATACATCAGCGCAGCGATGGAGAAGGCACACGCGATTCTTGCGAAAATATTCGCTAAGTTCCCGGCGATAAAACCCGAACCAAAACCCAAACCCAAACGGACCGTCGTGCCTCGTCGCCGACACGATGAGCGACCCCTTATGCCGGGTGAGCGTCGTCGTTAGCATTGACGGCGATCAGGCTCCGTCCGGAAATTCGTCAGAATATCCAACGGGGAGGCACGCGAAAAGCAATGCAGACGCTTCACGCACATAGCCGGGAAGAAGCCCATTTGTACCTGACGGTTACGCCGTGCCCGAACTGCTCGGATGGGCCTTGGGAAATTACCAAAAAACAGGAAAACGCCGAAACCGACCATACGGACGGGATGCTTCTCGCCAGATGCGTCCACTGCCGGGCGGAGAAAAAATTCCTCTTCGACTGGGCAGACAGGGCCGAAGGCCGCCCCGACGACCCGCAACATTCTCTGCCCGAAGTGATTAACCCAACCACTAACCCAAGCCGGATTATCGACATGGGGCAATGGTCAAGCCTGTTCTATATGTTGGTCGAGAAGGCAGCCTTTGCTGTTGATATCGAGGCTCGCCAGATCGGTTTCCGTGCAGCCCAGTGTCTTGATGAGGCCCTGAAATTCTACACCGACGACGAGTTGCCTCCCGAATCGGCATTCTATGTCGATGCCTCCAAACAGGCCTTCGCCGAACACCCTGAAAAATTCACACGCCAAAGGCTCCGCGACATCCGCAGCAAACTGCCCGACCTGCGAGTAATGGCTGCAAGAATGACGCACGATACTCTCACCGAAAACAAAAAGAAATGGTGGCAAGTTTGGAAAAGATAGTAATTGGTAATTAGTAATTGGTAATTCGTAATTCGTAATTAGTAAAAAAAAACCGCCACTCTGTTACGAATCACCAATCACGAATTACCAATCACGAATTACCAATTACATCTTTTCATCTTAAAAACCTTTTGACCTGCCGGCCGAAATAATATAAAGGATGCGCAGTTTAATTACGGAAACGGCTTTTATAAGGAGTGTGATTTATGGCGTACGTAATCAGTGATGCTTGCACGGGATGTGGAAGTTGCGTGGAAACCTGCCCGGTTGAGGCAATCAGCAAGGGCGAACCGATTTATGTAATCGACGCGGATTTGTGCATCGACTGCGGCCAGTGTGCCGACGCATGTCCGGTCGAGGCAATCAGCCCGGCATAATGCCGCTTCACATGAAGCAATTTCTCCTCACCCCGTCAGCCGGTAAGCGGCTAATCGGCAAGGCTCTTGCTGCGCATCCAGCCTAAAGCCATTCGAAGTGATTGCTGACGGAGGCCAGAAGGTAAAGCGCGCCGCAGAGGAGTATGAGCCACCGGCACCAGCGTCGCCACAGGCTTGCGACGAATACCACGAAGATAACCTGTCCGATTTTACCCAGCACAGGCCCGGCTACGGGGCCGAGGATGTGGGCCATCAGGCAGATAACGGGATGCAACTCGGCGTCGGCGCCATACTTACGCATAAATACGATAGTGGTTACAGCATCAAAGGTCGCCCCGACCATCAGAAACAACAACTCCCATCGATAAATGCGTGCGAAAACCATAGGCCGACGCGTAAGCAACCGGAAATTTGACTTGAACCGTCTGTGTTTCATCCGCCGGAGAGTTTATACGCTCACCCAGACGAAAACAATTGGGCAGGCGTCTGCGCCACCTGTCTGGATTCTTCGAACGGTTCCGTTTCATTCCCCCGCGCGTGCAAAGGCGGCGGATTTCAGGTATCATTGGTGCGGGCGCCTGCGCAAATGATGGTTGCCCGCTCCAGGAGCCGAACGATGACAAACAGCAAATTCTCGTGTCCGTGGTTTCTGTTGACTGCCTCAGCGATTGTACTCTTGTCCGCGGGCTTGCAGCAACTTCCAGCCGCGGAGAACTCAACGCAGCCGGGGAACCAACGTCGGCCTTCCGACGGGCGAATCCGTGCCTTGATTGCACAATTGAGCAGCACGTCCCCCAAAGCCCGCGAAGCCGCCGCCGATGCCCTGTGCCGAATCGGCGCCGCGGCGGTCGAGCCGCTGATTTCGGCGCTGAACGGGGCCGACCTTTTGCCCAGAGCGTCCGCCGCCCGGGCACTGGGCGTTATCGGCGACAAGCGCGCCGTCCCGACGCTCATCGCGGCGCTGCGGTACGGCACATCGGATGTCCGCTGCGCTGCCGCCGAGGCGCTGGGAAAGATTGGTGATGATCGCGCAGTGGCGGCCTTGGCGCGCCTGACATCCGACCCGAACGCGCGCGTTCGTCAGGCTGCTGCGGCAGCCCTTGGCGCGATTCTCCGCGATTCCGGACTGGCAAAGGCAATCACCGCCCTGGCGGATCCGGACTGTAAAGTCCGTAAGGCAGTGGTCTTGCAACTGTGCAAGGTGTGTGACACGCATGCCGTCCAACCTCTCATTGCCGTGCTGAATAACGATGACGACTGGTTCGTTCGTGGGACTGCTGCCCGTGCTCTCGGACGAATCGGCGACAAGCGGGCCGTCGAGCCGCTTATCGCAGCACTGAAGGATACCAACCAATTTGTACGCTACCATGCGGGCACAGCCTTGTGCCGAATCCCTGACAAGCGGGTAGTAATACCGCTCATTGCCATGCTGAATGATTCGAACCTGGTAATGCGTTGGTACGCAGCCAGTGCCCTGGGTCATTTCGGCGACCGGCGCGCTGTCTTGCCGCTAATCGTGGCCTTGAATGATAAATGCGAGGCTGTGCGTGGGGTTACAGCCAGGGCGCTCGGTAATCTAGGGGACGAGCGTGCCGTCGAGCCGCTTGCCGCGAGACTGAAGGAGCCTCAATTCACAGTATATCTTCCTGCAGCCGAAGCGCTGGGGAAAATCGGTGGCAAGCGTGCTAAAGAAGTACTGTTGGCTGCGCTGAAGAACGGCAATTCTCGCATCCGCGCTCCCGTAGCCGAAGCCTTGGCCCAAATCGGCGACAAGAACCTTGTCCCAACACTTCTGGAAATGCTCAAGGGCGAAAACCCGCAGGCCTGCAAGGGCGCCGCCACGGCCCTGGGGAAATTCAAGACCATTGAGGCGGTCGGACCGCTTCTTGCCATCCTGAAAAATAAGGACTCGCCGATGCGAACCACAGCGGCCAGCGCGCTCGGAGACATCGGAGATAAGCGAGCTATAAAGCCACTAATTACGGCCCTCAAGGATAACGACCCTGCTCTGCGCCGCTCTGCCGTAGCGGCGCTGGGTGAGATCGGCGACAAGCAGGCCGTTACGCCTCTGCTGGATTTACTCGGTGACAACGAGCGGTTCATCCCAGGGCGATCGGCTTTGGCGCTTGGCAAGATCGGGGACAAGCGGGCGGTCCAACGACTGCTGTGGCTCCTTAAGAATGGTCCGAGCGGTTACGATCGACAGTGCGCGGTGCAAGCGCTAGGCAATATCGGCGACAAGCAGGCCGTCGAAACCCTGATCGCTCTTCTCAACGATAGCAACTTTAGCGTCAGAAAAAGCGCCGCCGGTGCGCTTGCCCAAATCGGCGACAGACGCGCCGTCGAGCCTCTGGCTCTCGCTCTGCTGAAGGATCGGAGCGCGCGTACATCAATAGTGGTCGCCCTGGGCAGATTCGGCGACAACCGGGCCATCGACATTCTAATCGAAATAATCGACCACAAAATCCCCAAAGTGTGCATGCGCGCAGCAACGGCGCTGGGAAAGATCGAAGACAGGCGTGTCATTTGTCCACTGATTGTGGCATTGAGAAACCCTTTCTGGGAGGTGCGAAAGGCCGCCGCCGAGGCGCTGGGTCGGCTCGGCGATACTCGCGCCGCAGGTCCGCTGAAATCGGCCACAGAGGACAAGAACAAGGATGTTCGCTTGGCCGCGAGCGAAGCGCTGCGAAAGTTGACCACAAAGCCCCCGGGCCGGTGAACTGCGGATTTCACCGCAGAGGTTACAGACGAGACAATACGTTTATCCCCGTATTATTAGACGTGTAAGGACATCTGACAACAGGAGTATGCTATGCGAATTGTTGTTCTGGACGGAAAGACGCTCAATCCCGGAGATAACTCCTGGGATGCGGTCGAAGGCCTTGGGCAACTTACTGTTTATGACAGAACCGCGCCCGATGAAATACTTCAACGGGCTAACGGGGCGGAGGTGCTGCTGACTAACAAGACGCCGCTGTCGGCTGATACGCTGGATCAACTTCCCGGCCTGCGATTTATTTCCGTCCTTGCGACTGGATATAACATCGTCGATGTCGAGGCCGCAGGGCGGCAGGGCGTAGTAGTCTCGAATGTTCCGATATACGCAACCGATTCGGTCGCGCAATTCACCTTTGCGATGTTGCTGGAACTGGCCCATCACGTCGGTTCGCACGACGAAGCCGTCAAGGCCGGTCGCTGGAGCGAGTCGCCGGACTTCTGCTTCTGGGATTTCCCGCTGGTGGAACTGGCCGACAAAAAAATGGGCATCGTCGGCTTCGGTCGCATAGGCAGGCGGGTCGGCGAACTCGCGCACGCATTCGGAATGGAAGTCCTGGCTGCCGATGTCAACCAGACCAACCCGCCGGAGTACAAACCGTTCCAATGGGTCGAGGTCGAGGAGTTGTTCGAGGCCGCCGATGTCGTCAGCCTGCATTGTCCGCAGACGGCGGAAAACGTTGGCATGGTCAATAGCGAACTTCTGGCCCGGATGAAATCCAACGCTTTTTTAATTAATAATTCTCGCGGCGGGCTTATCGTCGAAGCCGACCTTGCCGGTGCGCTCGATGCAGGGCGTATCGCCGGAGCCGCACTGGACGTGGTTTCGACCGAACCGATCAGCCCCGATAACCCGCTATTATCGGCGAAAAACTGCATTATTACGCCGCATATCGCCTGGGCAACACTGGCTGCCCGCAGGCGATTGATGCAAACGACGGCAGAGAACGTGGTTGCATTCATCGCGGGGAAACCGATAAACGTCGTATCGTAAAAAAAATATCAGAAACATTCCAGAAACACTTGACGTACGAAACCAGAGGTGTTAGAGTAGTAAATGAAACATCTTTGATGGGTGTGGAATGAGGGGTACGAATGTCGTACGCCTTGATGCTTGAGAGTACCCCTTCCGGCTGGTTGAGTCGAAGGGTAAAGTTCTTTGACAAGTGAACAGTGTAATCGTCACGAGGATGTGACAGGTTTGACGGTGGCTATCACGGTTGCCGTCGGACTTGGAGTTTTTGTAAAAGGTCCTGCCGCTCTTACGACGGCGGGGCCGGACTCAAGATTCTCGTGATGCTTATTAAGCCAGATAGCATAGCAGAATTTTGAGTTGGCCTGGTCCGTTGTCCTTTTAGGGTAGCGGGCTTGACCCGTCGGTCGGGTTGAAAGACCCGGACCGATAAACCAGCATCACCCTTATGTTGAACTAATCGGACCTTCGGGTTCGAGAAGAACAATAGATCAAGTGAAGGGTTTGATCCTGGCTCAGAACGAACGCTGGCGGCGTGGCTAATCCATGCAAGTCGAGCGCGAACGTTCCCTTCGGGGAGCAATTAGCGCGGCGGAAGGGTGAGTAACGCATGGGTA
>JAUVIQ010000099.1 GCA_030592655.1 Planctomycetales bacterium
GGCCAGCCGGTCCCGGATAGACCAGAAACGTATCGCCGTAGGCCCAGTCAGGCGCGGCGGCCGCGTCGCTGACGGTGAACGGGTCGATCAACTGGCGGGTCCCCTGCTTGTACCAGTAATTGTAACCCCAATGCAGGAAGCCTCGCACGCCGGTGCGATAGAACAGCCAGCCGCTCATGCGTATCTTCGCCAAAGGCGTATCCATCAGCCGGTTGAGGTACTTACCCCTCGGACTGCAACAGAAATAGGTCCAGCACGGTATGCCCTCATCCAGAAATTCCCCTGTCGTGCGGATGGAGGTTATAGGCATATCAACAAATCCCTTACGGGCGAAGTCGATTTCGCCAAGTGCGTCCATCACCTTCATCCACGGGGCAATTCGCTTCAGCATTGTCCGCGCCCTGGCGTAGTTGGCCCGGTGGGTCGGACCATGAGGCTCGTCTGAAAGATGGAATAAGCAGCGGTCTATAACGCCTTCGGCCCGCAGGAACCGTTCCAGCGCCGGCAGATATTGAGTAAGGAAGGTCCGATAGGTTCTGCCCGTTGCGGACGTTTTAGGCTGCCAGAGCAATCGCTCGTCTTGCCCCTGGTCGTGATAGATGCGGATAGCGTTGGCTGCACCCCACTGCGTGAAAAGGTGGTTGAACTCGAATCGGCGGATACCGCATCGCCCGGCAGTGCGAATCCACCGCTGTACATCGGAAAAATCAAAGGCGTATCGATCCGTCCCACGTCGTCGGACCTTCAGCAACTGCGTCGGACGCTTTACGCCGTCCAGCGGCGGGGTGAAGACCGGCACGTAGAGCGTGTCCTGGTTGTGGGATGTAATGTCGCGGACGTAGCGCCGGAATATGGGCCAGAATGCGTCCGAGAACGGTTCGACGCCGTAGTAGTCGCACAGCGCATCGGCGTAGAACCAGTTGGTAACGGGAAAGTCCCTCCGCTGCTGAAGCGTTACGTCGCAAACGTGAACGACAAGTTCGCAATGGTGTACCCGCCCGCCGAAGTTCGCCGCCAGTCGCACCTTTCGCAGCCCGCCCCGACAGGCGCGGTCCACAACGATTGTCAGCCAGAACGCCGCCGTCTCGCCGGGCCAGAGCGGAACGCTCTGCTCATCGAACAGCGGGTCGCCCACATATCCGGGCAAAACCCCTTCGTGATGCCCGTCAATTACGGGTGTGTTGTAATGAGGTACGGGCACGTATCCGACCCGGCGGATACAAACGCCGATCCCGCTATCGCTCTTGCAGGAGACGCCCACTGCCACAGGCCCTTCGCCTCCGCTCGCGCGAACGCCCAACTGGCAGGAGACCTGCTCGCCTCGCGCAGCCTGGAGGCGAAAAACCTCCGCACGCCCAGCCGGACTGTCCGGGGCAAGCCTGTGCAGCGAATCAGTCAACCACGCCCAAGTCTTCGTCGCCATTGTGTGCTCCCGTCAATTACAAACCGCTTAGCCGTCGATTTCCTTGCCGTACTGAAATTCGACATCCCACCCTTCCCAACAGTCGAACACCTTCTTGGGGCACTCATCCAGCGGGAGAATCCTATCTGATTTGTCATTGAGGTTATAGATATGGAATTTCAATCTCTCTCTCCTGGTGCTTTGATTGAGAAAGAGATGGAGTTCGGCCATATTGAGAGGCCCTTCTTCGCCCAGATACGCCCCCAGGACATAGTACCTCATATCCATCCATATCCACTGGTTCGAATGCCTGTCGAATATCTCGGTTGTCGAATGCTTCGATCCCCTCTGGATTCTGCATTTGTCCGAAGCCGAGTGGACCTGCTGCATTCCTATTCGGCGGGCAGGGATTCCCAGAGCATTACAGGCGCAGACAAAGATGCAGGCAAAGTTGCTGCAGAACCCCTTGTCCCTGCCGGAAACCATTCGCTCGTACTGCTCGAACGGGGAGACCTTCATCTCGTCCGAGGGGCATCCGCTGTGAGGGCAGAGGTCGTCCATCAGGGATTTTGCCAGCAGTTTGGCCTTGTCGTAATTCGTCTCGGCATCCCTGACCAGACCCGCCCATTTCTTTGAGGCAAATTCCCTTTCTTCCGGCGTCGCCTCGCGGGAGGCCAGGTCTTCCACAGAACCGCAAGCGAAGTTCAGCACCGGGTCGCTTTCGACGACGAGTATGTTAGGGTACCCGCTCATGCGGTTCGCCTCGTAGAACTCCTTCGGAAAGTAACCGAGTTTGACGGTATATGGAGTTGAGTCTTTCCCGTTTCCACAGGCGGCCTTGACTATGATAGTTTTTTCCTGATGCGACGGTTTATCTTCGAAATGCACCGTAATGCAGCCGTCGGGGGATTTTTTGAACGGCGCATCATCTATCGAATAGAGAAAATGCGAAAAGCCTTCGATGCCCGATTGCAAAGCGAGCCTGACGCCGGCGGCGGCGCCGGGCAGGTCCTCGATGGCCTTGAGCATAATTTCGTCCCGGCCATGGTTTACATCCCAGTATGACGTCCTGAACCGCACTTTCATATTTTCCTCTGTCATTGCGATCTTCCCTTGCTGAAAACAGTCCGACCGGCCTCATTCGTCGCGCTCTCACCAAGGCCGGCCGTAATCGTACATTTCCTATTCGTCGATATTAAACTTGCCGTAATGGAACTCAATATTCCACCCCTCCCAGCAGTCGAATGTTTTTTTCGGACATTCTTCCAGTGGAAGAATCTTATCCGATTTATCTTCGAGATTATAGATGTGTAATTTAAGTCTCTTCCGCCGGGCTGGCTGGTTGAGGAAGAAATGGAACTCTGCCATGTTCAAAGGCCCCTCCTCACCCAGGTACGCGCCGAGTGCGTAGAAACTTATATCCATCCATATCCACTGGTTTGACGCACTGTCGAATATCTCGACGGTAGAATGGGAGCCTCCTGTCTGGATTTTGCACTTATCGGTCAGGCTGTGAATCTGTCCCATTCCTACTCTACGAGCGGGAATCCCCAGGCAATTGCAGGCGTGAACGAAAACGGTTGCAAAGTTCGAACACCAACCTTTGTCCTTTCCGGAAACCATCCGCTCGTACTGCACGAACGGGCGGGACGCTTCCTGCTTATCCGACGGGTTGCCGTTATGAGGCCAAAGGTCGTCCATCAGGGACTTTATCAGCACCTTGACCTTGTCGTAATCCGTCCCGGCGTCCTTGATAAGACCGCTCCATTTTTTCGATGCGAATTGCCTTTCTTCCTGTGTCGGCTCAAACCCGCTCCAGTCCTCTACTTCACCGACGCGGAAATTCAAAGTGGGTTTGCTGCCCATAATAATTATGTCCGGGTAGGACATCAGGCCGCTGGCCTTGTAGAACTCGCTGGAGTAGTAGCCGAACTTGAGTGTGTACGGTTTCGTTTCATCCCCGTCGTCGGCAACCGCCTTTACAACGACGGTGGTATGCTGGTCCGATGTCCCGCCCTTCTCGAAGTGAACTTCGATGGTCCCGTCGTCTGATTTTTCAAAAGACACTCCGTCCACGGAATAGAGGAAGTGTGAAAGACCTTCGGTGCTCGATTGCAGGACGATTTTGACGCCGGCGTCATCGCCCGGCAGTTCCTCGAGGGATTCGAGCATGATTTCATCCCGCCCGTGGTAGATTTGCCAGTAATTATCCTTGAACTTTGCTTTGACCTGTCTGATCGCCATTGTGAGTCTCCATTGGTCGTTTGGGGAAGAATAATACCCCGGACGGTTTGTCTGTCAAGCGTTCGGTAATCAAAAAGGTTTCTCTGAACGCCTCCGGTGTCGTAGAATAATGCGACGATGAAAGTTGACCCAAGATTTCTGGCCTGCGAGGGCGCGGAGATATTTACCGGTAACGAACTGCTCGTCAAGGGCGTCCTGGAGACCGAAGGCGGAGTGCACCTTCTGGGCGGTTATCCCGGTAGCCCCGTCTCGGGCTTTTTCGATTCGCTGGCGCTGATAAAGGACCTGCTGAACGAAAAGGGAATCCGCGCCGTAATCAACAACAACGAAGCCCTGGCCTCGGCGATGCTCAACGGTTCACAGGTTGCAGGGTGCCGAGGGATGGTCGTTATGAAGTCCGTCGGCGTGCACGTCGCCGCCGACGCACTGGCCCTGGGCAACCTGGCCGGGGCAGACCCCGACGGAGGAGCCGTCGTCGTCTATGGCGACGACCCGTGGAGCGATTCAACACAGGTCGCCGCCGACAGCCGATATATATCCAAACACCTGTACATCCCGACACTCGAACCGTCAAACCCACAGGAAGTAAAAGATTTCGTCAATTTCGCATTTAAAATCTCCGCCGCCTCGGAGTTGTACATGGGGTTCGTTCTGACCAACAACCTCGCCGACGGCGGAGGGTCGGTTATCTGCAAGCCTAACCAGTACCCCAGCCTTTCGACGCATCAGCAGATGTCGCTGGAGACCGAAGCGATTAACCTGGACAAGTACGTCCTTCTTCCGCCGCGAACATGGTGGCAGGAAGCGAACATGCCCGAACGACAGGGGCGGGCGCTCTGCGAAGTCCGTCGGCTTGGGCTGAACCGCATCGATTATCCGTCGCAAAATCGCAAACCCATCGGTTTTATCTCGGCTGGACTGGCCCACGTATATCTGCTCCAGGCGTTGAGCGAGGCGGAGATGCTGGGAGAATTCCCGATCCTGAAACTCGGAATGAGTTACCCCCTCGATACCGAACTCGTCGAAGAATTAGCCTGTCAGTGCGAGCGAATCATCATTATCGAAGAACGGCGGGGGTTCATTGAAGAGCAGGTCGGCGAGATCATACTCCGGGCCAGGCAGGCGGGAAGACCGGCAGGACAAACGGAGGTCTGGGGCAAGAAATTCCCCGATGGCGGCGAAGGCATCCCTTCGATACTGGGACTGCATCCGTCCATCATCACCGAGCGACTCGCGGAACTGTTCAGGCAGATTGAAAAAACCGGGGCGAAGATTACCGTTCCGCCTGCCCTCGAAAACCAGATCAAAGCGATTGAGGCAACGGCTGGGATGAACGTGGGCAATCTTCACCCTCGCATACCGACCTTCTGCCCGGGCTGTCCGCACCGCGACACTTCGGGGCTTTGCCTGGAGATAAAAAAGCGTTTCATGGACCCGGACTATATGTCCAAAACCCATGGCTGCGAACCTGTGGACCTTATGTTCCACGGCGACACGGGATGTTACACGATGCTGATGTTCCCACCGACCACGCCGCTGATGCATGATTACTCCGGAATGGGCCTGGGGGCGGGGACCGGTAGCGGAGCCGACCCGTTCATCACCAACAAGCAGGTCGTCTTCATGGGCGACTCGACCTTCTTCCACTCCGGTCAGATCGCCGTCTCGCAAGCGATTAAACTCGGACAGGACATCACGTTTATCATTCTGGACAACCGCACGACCGGAATGACCGGACACCAGCCGACGCCCGGGGTGGAATACGACATCGTCGGAAACCAGACGCCGGTCCAGGACATCGAGAAAATCGTCCGCTCAATGGACCTTACCGGCGAATTGTCTATCGCTCGCGTTGACCCGGAGCAGCGAGTCGAATACGGGCAACTGCTCGAGGAAATGTTCCTCACCGACGGCGTGAAGATAATCATCGCCGACAAGGAATGCGGCATTACGCGGATGCGGCGAAAACGCCGGGCCGAAAGGGCGATTGTACGTCAGGACGGGTTCCTTCCGACCCAGCAGCACATGAACATCAACCAGGAAATCTGCCGGTTCTGCCTGGCGTGCGCGGAGATTACAGGATGTCCGGGTCTCAAGCACGTCGAGACGGACTACGGACCGAAGATGGACACGGGCATTACCTGGTGCGTCAATGACGGAGCCTGCGAGCGAATCGGCGCGTGTTCGTCCTTCGAGCGGGTTACAATCAAACGCAAAGCGCCGCCGAGATCGCGCGTTCCGGAACTGGGCCTGGACGATATTACCGAACCGCAAAAACGACCCTTCAGCGGACTGTGGCGGTGCTGCCTGGTCGGCGTGGGAGGAATGGGATGCGGCGTAGCTACCACAATCCTCGTCCGCGCCGGACACAAGGAAGGATACCCCGTCGTCTTTCTGGACAAGAAGGGACTCGCCATCCGCAACGGCGGAGTCGTCAGCCAGGTCGCCTACAACACCTCCGGGAAACCGACCACCGCTATTATCCCTTACGGACAAGCCGATTTATTGATAGGCATCGACGTGCTGGAAACGGCAAGGGCGATGGACCCGACAAAACGGACTCGCGCCGTCCGGGCGGGACGAACCGCCGTCGTCGTCAACACCGACAAGGCCGCGACGATACCCGGACTGCTGGGCGGGGAAGATTTCGACCTGGACGAACTCGAACGCATCATCCGAAACAACACGCAAAGCGACGACTTCCTCGCGCGCAACATCTCTCGAATTTGCGAAAAATATCTGGGCAGCAAGATTTATGCAAACATCATGATGCTCGGCTTCGCGTTCCAGAAAGGACTGATCCCCGTCTCGATGCACTCGATGGCATGGGCGATTAAGGACACCATCCGCGCCGACTTCCGCAAAAACCTCTACGCATTCAACATGGGGCGGAAACTCGTCGTCAAACCGGACCTGTTCCGAGGCGCGCCGAAGCGAACGACGTGGCAAAAAGTGCTCGAAGAAAAATGCCGATGCACCGTCCGACGATACCGTCAGGGACAGGTAATCTCCGAAGCCCTTCGGGAAACGTCGGCCCGTGTCATGGAGGACGCCGCTGAACTGAACGAAGACGATAAGCGGGCGATCGTCGTCAGGCTGTACGATTTGCTCCGCTGGGGCGGGCTGGAGTACGCCCGGCGTTACGCGCAGGCCGTTACGGAAACCTACAAAAAAGACACATCAGATTTCGACTTCGCCGCCACACACGCCGTTATCCATAACCTCGCCGACGCAATGCTCATAAAAGACGGCGTATTCCTGGCAGAACTATCGACAAGCCACGAAAAATACGCGCGCGACCGCGAAAAATACGACATCAACCCCGCAAACGGGGACAAAATCTCCTACCGCCACCTCTGGCACTGGAAGATGAGGATCGGACCCTGGAAGTGGAACGCGAGCATGTCGGTCTATAACTGGATGCTCCATATCCTCAAGCGAAGCCGATGGTTACGAAAAATCATCCCGGGCTGGCACAAGCACGAATACGAATACCTCCGGCAATACGAAAACGCTGTGGCCGAGTTCGCATATTCGACGAACGAGGAATATCAGCAGCAACTCGCCAAACTCACCTCGGCCCGGTGCATGGACTGCCTGAACCCCCGCTGCGCCGAAGCAGGGCTTATGGGGACAGGATGTCCGCTGGAAAGCAAGGTTCCGCAGTGGGTGCAACTTGCCCGCGAAGGGCGTTGGCGCGAAGCGGCGGAAAAACTGTTCGAGACCAATAACTTCCCGGAATTCACTTCGCGGATATGCCCGGCCTTCTGCGAAAGCGCGTGTAAGCAGAAATTCGGCGGATTCCCTGTCGGTATCAAGGATATCGAACAACAGATTATCGACCGCGCCTTCAGTGAAGGATGGGTAACGCCGGAACCCGCTTCGGAAAAAACGGGTAAAACCACTGCCGTCGTCGGTTCAGGCCCCGCTGGCCTAGCCGCTGCGCAACAACTGGCGCGAGCGGGACATGACGTAACCGTTTTTGAGGCTGAAGATGCACCGGGCGGACTGTTGCGATACGGAATCCCGCAATGGCGTCTTGGGGCCGAACTCATCGACTGGCGCGTCGAGCAACTCAAGGCTGAAGGCGTTAAGTTCCGCACATCCACTCAAGTCGGCAAAGACATCACAGCCAATGAATTACACGAGCAATTCGACGCGGTATTGCTGGCCGTCGGCGCTTCGGTGCCCAAAGACCTGAAAATCCCCGGCAGGGAGATTCGGGGCGTCCGGTTCGGAATCGACTTCCTGCGCGACGGAAACCTCGCCGTAAGTGCCGAAAGCACAAGCGTTAAGGACAAAGTCGTCGCTGTCATCGGCGGCGGGTTGACCGGCGAAGATTGCGTCGAAGTCGCCGTTGCCCAAGGCGCAAAAAAGGTGCATCAATTTGAGATATTACCGGAAGGTAACACGGGCGTCCCCTGGGGACAGGTCTCGCCCGTGAAAAACAATCATGGCCGAGACGGCCATGCTACGAATGTTCACCGCCAATGGTGCGTCGCAACTAAATCCTTCAGCGGAGACGGAAATCTCACCTCTCTCGAAGCCGTCCGGGTCGAATGGAAACCTTCGACCAACGGGCCTGTGATGAAAGCCATTCCGGGCGGCGAATTCTCTCTGAATGTGGATGTCGTCCTTCTGGCGATGGGGTTTGACGCCGTTTTGCCGAAACCCATTGCCGAACAGTTAAGCCTTACGACCGACAAAAATGGCGGCATTACCACAAAGTCCTGCGCCACGAACGTCCCCGGCGTATTCGCTGCCGGCGATCTGGTTACAGGCCCATCCTACGTCGCCGCCGCAATCGCCGCCGGACGAAACGCCGCCGAAAAAATCGACGAATACCTGCTAAACATTGCTTCGACGCCGCGTGAGGGGTAAGGTAGATATTGCAGAACGAGGTGCGATTATGAAGCGCGATGATGCCCTGAAAATCCTGGCGGCGAATCAGGAACGTCTTTTAAAAGACTTCTCGGTCAAGTCCCTTTCAATTTTCGGCTCGGTTGCAAGAGGCGAAGCGACAGAAACCAGTGACATTGACGTACTGGTGGAGTTTCAGGAGGGTAAGATTGTGGGGCTTTTCGAGTTCATCCGTTTGATGCACTTTCTTGAGGAAATTCTTGGCTGCAAGGTGGACCTTGCAACGCCAGACGCTTTACGAAAAGAAATGCGCGAGGAAATTCTGCGGGAGGCCATTCATGCCGCCTAGAGACTGGGAAATGCGGATAGATTTCTGTAGAAAAGGACAATAATGGTTGAATGGGAAGATAAAAACCTGCTTTGTTTCGGGGACAATCTCGAGTTCCTGTCGGACTCGGTGCTTTTCCCCGAAGAATGTGTTGATTTGATCTACCTCGACCCGCCGTTCAACAGCCAGGCTTCTTACAATGTCTTGTTCAAGGAGACAGCCGGCGCGCCGTCGGCTGCGCAGATCAAGGCATTCGAGGACACCTGGACGTGGGATATGGCTGCTAATGAGGCGCTGACGAAAATCCACACGGACTCGGACGTTCCCGCCCCGCTGGTCGAACTGATGAGAACCTTTATGAACTTTCTGCGCCCATCGCCGATGATGGCCTACCTCGTCCAGATGGCTGTGCGGCTCGTCCACATGCACCGCATCCTGAAATCCACCGGAAGCCTCTACCTCCACTGCGACCCAACGGCAAGCCATTACCTGAAACTCGTGCTGGACGCCGTTTTCGGGCCTAGGCAGTTCAGAAACGAGATTATTTGGCAACGAACGAACGCGCATAACGATGCCGGTCAATATGGTCGGATCCACGATGTTCTGCTTTTCTATGTCAAGTCCGACAATTGTGTATGGAACGTCATCTCGGTCCCCTACTCAAAAGCTCAACTTAAACGTTACCGTAAAGATGAAAACGGACGTCTATACACAGGGCAGGACTTGACTGCCAGCAGGCCTGACAGCGACTCCGGAAAATTTGAATGGCGCAGCACGATGCCTCCACCAAGCAGGGGTTGGGGCTATACTTTGGAACAACTTGAGAAATGGTGGAAGGAAGGGCGTATTCTTAAGAAACAGGACGGAACGCCTCGGATGGACGGGCTTAAGGTGTACCTCGATGAAATGCCCGGTAAGCCTTTGCAGAGCGTGTGGACAGACATTCCGCGGATTCCCAATACTTCCTCTGAGCGTCTCGGTTATCCCACCCAGAAACCTCTCGAACTTCTCAAACGCATCATTTCCGCCTCCAGTAATCCTGGCGACGTGATTCTTGATCCGTTCTGCGGCTGTGGGACGACGATTGACGCGGTGGAAACACTGAATCGGGAAAATCCAAAGGAAAAGCCTCGCCGGTGGATCGGGATCGACGTAACGCACCTAGCCACGAATCTCATTAAGCATCGTTTGACCCGATTTGACCCGCCGCCGGTCTATGAAGTCCTCGGCGAACCGACTGGTCTGACCGGAGCCAAGGCTTTGGCGAAGCAGGACCCGTTCCAGTTCCAGTTCTGGGCGCTTGGATTGATCGGTGCCAGGCCCGTTGGGGGGAAAAAGAAAAAAGGCGCCGATATGGGAATCGACGGCGTTCGGTACATCCTCGACGAACAGAAAAACGGGCACTGGATCGCAAAACGGATGCTGGTGCAGGTCAAGAGCGGAAAGGTCGGCGTAAAGGACATCCGCGATTTCGTCGGAACGCTGACGAGGGAAAAATCCGAGATGGGAGTATTTATCACACTAACCGAACCA
>JAUVIQ010000213.1 GCA_030592655.1 Planctomycetales bacterium
ACCGTAGTAGTGAATACCCTGAATCAGAGAAGAAGCGCAATTGCCGATTCCAACTATGGCTACGCGACTCTTTTCCATCGTGTTACCCGCTTCCTTTAGTGTCATTGTCCACCTACTGATTGTAATACGGATATGCTTTTTCGTCAAGAAATTGAAATTTTCGCTCTAATGCTTTTACTTTGGTTTCAGGTGGATGAGGAATTCGGTGTTTCCGCCTTTTCCTCGCAGTGGGCGGGTTATCGTCGCCATGATGTCAAAGCCCATTTTTTCGAGTTCCCGGCAGGTTTGGGTGCAGATGTCCGTCGCCTGCCGGCAATCGAGCACTTCCCGGCTTGGGGGTTTTTTCTCGTGGTTTGGCATTTTAGCCAGTTCGTAGTGCGGCTTGAGCAGCGAGACGATGCAGCCTCCGTCGGTCAGCCAGCGAGCGGCGGCTGGGATTATCAGTCGTTGCGGCGTGAAGGCTACATCGACGACAACCAGGTTGACCTTTTCATCCGGCGGGTCGGCGTAGAGCGCGTTGGTCCGTTCCATCACGACGACTCGCTCATCTTTTCGGAGTTTCCACGCCAGTTCGCCGTAGCCGGTATCGACGGCGAAGACTTTCGCAGCCCCGGCCTGGAGCAGGCAATCGGTAAAACCCCCGACGTTAGCGCCGAAGTCGGCGCATGCCAAACCGGAAACGTCGATATTGAAGGCGGTCAGTGCAGCGCGGAGTTTCTCCCCGCCACGGGAGACGAAGTGTTTTTCAGAGGTGTTGTCGGGTTTGTCGGCCCTGATGTGCATGTAAGACCGCACCCAACGGCGTTAACCGGCGGAAATTTTTTCCAGTTGCTTCGCCAGGCGGGATTTCTTCCGGGCAGCGTTTTTTTTATGGATCGTACCCTTGGCGGCGATCTTATCCAGACGCTTATAGACGGTTTTCAACTGAGTCGCCGCCTCATCGGTTTTACCGTCGGCGACGGCTTCGTCGAAGACGCGGATGGATTCCTTGACCGCCGATTTCCGCCAGCGATTAATCAGCCTGCGTTTTTCATTCTGTCGTACTCGCTTCTTTGCAGAACTCGAATGTGCCACTTATAAATTCTCCTGTCATTTCCACTTATCCTCGCAAGCCGCGAGGAAGGCAAAGCACTATACCGGATGCGAACCGACAATACCAGCCTTATTTTTAGTATTAAAAACCTCTGCTCACGGAGAAGGACAGAGAACTCCGTTGGTTGTTCGCAAAATGTAGTAATGCGCATCGGTGAATTGTCCGATGTTGTATCGTGGTCGGGAAGAGGTGCTATGTATATACCCGGAAGGCGCCGATTATGGCGAGTCAGGATGTGTCTTCTTCGGGATCACGCCCGACCACTTCAGGATCGTTTGCACCAATTTCTTGTTGTAATTATCGCCAGGGAACCATATAAATGATTCTAATGAAGAAAAAAGCCAAAAGTGGCGGATCGGGATCAGGAAGGGACGTAATCACAAGATGCCGGAGTAACCCTCTGATTTCCCCGGACGATTTGCCTTTCCGTTGCAGCGACATCTGGAACGCCGGTCTGGTCCGGTTCGAGAAGCAGTATCTTCTGCTGATAACGGTCGAGACGCTCGTGGGGCAATATGCCATTTATCGCGCCACCAGCCGGAACGGGATAGATTTTACCGTCGATTCCGAACCGTTCATGGCCCCGGCTCCAAGCGGTCCGAGGCATGCGGATGAAGGTATCGGTGTCCGCGACCCGCGTATCACGCCGGTGGACGGATGGTATTACATTACCTATGTAGCCGACGGAGACCACGGGTTGCGTCTTGGACTTGCAAAGACGAAGGATTTTCAATCCGTCGAGCATATCGCATATGTCTCGCAGGTGGATGTAAAGAACGGTATTCTCTTTCCCCGAAAGGTCGGCGGGAAGTATCTCCTTTTGAAGCGCCCGGATGCGGGTTCGAGCATATGGTTGAGTTACTCGAACGATCTTGTGTTCTGGGGTTCTTCGATGGTGGTGATGACCCCTCGCGGGGGGTACTGGGATTCAGACCGCATAGGCGCTGCGGCTCCTCCGATTGAGATCGATGAAGGATGGCTTTTGATTTATTACGGCGAGAAGGTTACTTCAGCCGGTCCCCTGGTACGACTTGGAGCGGCGATACTTGACCGGGGAAATCCAACCCGCGTCCTTGCCAGGTCCAATATCCCGATCCTCACACCACGCGAGAAATACGAACGAATAGGTGATGTACCGAACGTCGTATTCTCCTGCGGCGCGCTCCTGGAGGACGGAAAGATAAACCTGTATTACGGAGCCTCCGATTCCTGCATCTGCCGGGGGTCAGCGCCGCTGGAAGACGTCCTGCGGGTATGCTTCGAGAGCGAAAGGGAGTATTAGAAAATGGCGGAAAACTCAGGAAGAGACCTGCTGCACCGATACGAAGGGAATCCGATC
Organism: Planctomycetales bacterium; assembly: GCA_030592655.1. Lineage (GTDB taxonomy): Bacteria > Planctomycetota > Phycisphaerae > SM23-33 > SM23-33 > JAUWNJ01. Next base: position 2,433 of record JAUVIQ010000213.1, read on the forward strand.
CTGACGTTGACCGATATTCCCTACCGATGCAACACGGTATTTAACGGTTCACCGGCTAAGGTCAACGGAGAATACCTGGCGCTTCTTCGCGTCGAGGGTCAGCAGGGGTACTCGTTCTTTTCACTGGCGCGAAGCAAGGACGGGTTCAGCTTCAGAATGGACCCCGAACCGTGCATATTACCGGCGAGGGAAGAACCGTGGCAAGTCTGGGAGGAAAACGGTATCGAAGACCCACGCCTGACGGAAATGGACGGTAAGTACTATATTCTCTATACAGCCGTTGGGCGATACGGGCACCGAATTGCTATTGCGAGCACGGAAGATTTCGCGATTTATCGTCGCATTGCGATGATTTCCGGGCCTGGGAATAAGGACGGCGTATTGTTCCCCGAAAAGATCGACGGGATGTACGCTCGTCTTGATCGACCGATCGGAAACGGCGTCGGGAGCACGTGGATTTCATATTCGCCGGACCTGGTTAATTGGGGCAAGAGCGAATTTGTTTTCGGGCCTCGCGCGCGATACTGGGATTCACATCGCGTAGGCGCTTCAGCGCCGCCGATTATGACCGAGCACGGTTGGCTGGAGATTTACCACGGTGTGAAGATGACATCGGCAGGACCGATTTATCGTATCGGCGCGGTGATGCTGGACAGGGACAATCCAGCCAAGGTCATTGGTCGCTGTCTTCCGCCGTTACTGTCGCCGAGGGAGGATTACGAGCGTATCGGCGATATTGGGAACGTGGTATTCGCTTGCGGCGCGATCGTCGAGGACGACGGGCAGGTCAAGGTCTATTACGGAGCCGCCGACACTTCCATCTGTGTTGCGACAGCCCATATCGACGAAATAACGGCATCGTGTTTACAGTGAGCGGGATTAAACCGTCCCGGTTTAATCCCGGGTGAACTGCACGTCGTCAAAGTATGATTCGCCCTTGCCCTCGTGCAGCAACCTTATTTGCAGTCCGGTGGCTTCCGAAGACGGCGGGATATCTACTACCAACTTCTTCCATCCCGTCGTGCCGGTTACAGGCTGCGATTTGAAGGTCGCTCCGCCCTTGAGTTTTATGCACTCCAGAACCGCGCCTTTGCCGTCCAGGGCCTTTGTCTTAACGTATGCCGTTACGCGGTATTTCCTTCCTTTCTGAAGGATGGGATAAGCCTTTGTATGCAGCGCCAGTTCCCAGTAGCACCTTGACGATTTCGATTCGGCGGCGCATTTGAGCGACCGTCTTCCGTTGCGGGCGACGCCGTCGCACCAATCGGCGTCAAGGATGTCGCCGAATACGTCCCAGTACCCAGCCTTGTCCGTCCTGGTCGGGTTTATCGCCTTTTCGAAGCCACAGACCCTGCCCGGATTAAATCTCGGACGAGCGTACTCCTGCTTTTCCTCGTCGGTGTATTTCCTCACACGCCCTGCCCCGACTATCGGCGCTGATCGCCTGCGGTCGTACCGGCAAAGCCGATACCGCACGCTGAGCGAGTCGGAGTCCTGCCCCATAATATAGTTATGGAGTCGCCCAAGATAGAGGTTCTCCAGGGACGCCGATATGTGCCCGTAACTGTACAGGCCCGTCAGCCCGACCAGTTCGACCACCGGATTTTGCCCCTCCGGGTCGCCGAACCAGCCGATAAACGCATCTTTTCTGGGGAAATACTGACGGTCCTTGTCCGGCGTCATAAGGTAGTGGAACGGCACTTCGGTGAGTTCCCCGTCGCGATGCCTGTACACGCAGCAGTTCCACTTCTCCTGCCTTGCCGGGGCGAATTTCAGCCGGCAATACTCGGAAGGCGTATAGACGAGTCTATCGCGGGAATACTGCCAGCCTTCCAGCAGCATTTTGTCTCTGACGAGCGTGGATTCGACGTCGTAGATGTAACTGCCGAGCGTCTTGCTGTAAGTTATTTTTATTTTCGTCGTGCTGCTGTAATGCCCGCCGGCTGAACGCCCGCCGAGAAGCAGTTGGATGGCGGAGCGATTGCTCTGCCTGACTGATACCTCGTCGGGTATCGTTATCCTGCCCTTGCCGCCCTGCCAGGAGACGTCCCAGTCGTTAATCACAGCCTCTGCGCCGGGCGCGAGCACCACCGATTTGAGATGTAAACCTTCAATCTTCGCAATCGGCTTGCCGCGATCGCAGATGATTCCCTCGCTGTGAGAGAAATCAGGTTTATAACTGCGTGGTCTCGTCGTTGCCCCGGCGCTGCAGGCCGACAGGAAGACCATCGCGAATACAAGCACGCTTATCAGACTAACCATGACTTCCACGACTATTTCACCTCCACGAATTTATGAAGATAGTTGTTCCTGAACTGCTTATCGGGCCTTTCGTGCCACCTTACCTCGTCGTACCTTATGACATCTCCTTCCAGCACCACGTTTCCGAACCAGGAGACGCCCGTCCCTTCGTGACAGAGCCATATGTTTATCGGTCCGTATCCGAGGGCTGGGACTTCCAGTTCGACCTTTGTCCATCCGTTTGTGCCGGTGAGCCTCTTCGAGACGATTCTCTTCTGTCCTCTGGTGTATTTGGAATAATTATCTTTTCCTTTGATCCTGACGAACGGTATGTCGGCCA